>NZ_JBEYSU010000039.1:0-45256 GCF_040704235.1 Micromonospora sp. NPDC047707 | reverse complement strand
GGACAGCGCCAAGAGGAAACGACGTCAGCCGGACGGCCCCAGCCCGATTTTCGCCCGCTCAGGGTCGCGCCACCAGGCGCACGCACTACTAACCCAGCTGCCGCCCCCACCCCCACCCCACCCCCCACCCCCCGGGGTCACCCGTGTTGATCATGGAGTTAGCGGGTGGGTTGATCTCTAAATCACCCGCTAACTCCATGATCAACCAGGGCGCGGCGTGGGTTGTCCACAGGAGGGTCGAGGTTATCCACAGGGTCTCGCGGTCGGAGTGAATGTGGTCCACCGTCATGTTCCGTGGATCGTGACGAGGTGCTGGGCAGGATTCTGGGGCTGCAGGACGGGTTGATCACCCGGGCGCAGGCGCTACGGATCGGGTTCAGCCGAAACGAGATCGACTGGCTGGCCGGGGCTGGTCGGTGGCGGCCGGTTGCGCGTGCGGTCTACCTCGTCGGCCGTGATCCTCAGGTCGAGGTGTCTCGGCGATGTGAGATCCGCGCCGCGTTGCTGTCGCTCGGGCCGCACGCCCACGCCGTGCTGGGAACGGCCGCGGAGCTGCACGGCATCGCCGGCCTGCCGCAGAGCAGCGAGATACATGTCGCCGACGATGACCTGCTCGCCATCCCTCGCCTCATCCGGGGCCGGCGGGGAGCGGTCGCAGCACGGAGCTACCTTGCGGAGGCGGACGGGCGGGCCCAGTCCCCACTGGAGACGAGGGCGAGACTGCGCTGCGTCGACGGCCGGGTGCCGCCCGATGTCCTGCAGTTGGAGGTCCGCGACGGCGACGGCTACCTGCTCGGCGTCGGTGACCTGGGTTGGCGCGCCTCCAGGGTGATCGCCGAAGCGGACGGCAGGGGCCCGCACGGCACCCCGGACGCGATCTTTGCCGACCGCCGCCGGCAGAACCGCCTGGTCAACGCCGGCTGGACGATCCTCCGCTTCACCTGGCAGGACACCCTCGACCCGGCCTACATCCCCTGGACCGTCCGCAACGCGATCACCACCGCCCGCGCGCGTCGATCATGAGGTTGGCGGGTGATCTGGAGATCAACTCACCCGCTGGCTTCATGATCAACGGGGCGGGGTGGGGGGTCGGTAGGATCGGGCGCGTGCGGGTTCTTCTTCTTGGTGGTGGGGGGCGGGAGCATGCGCTCGCGCTCGGCCTCGCCGCCGATCCGGCCGTTCAGACGCTGATCGCGGCTCCCGGGAATCCGGGCATCGCCGCGCTCGCCGACATCAGGGACGTGGTGGCGGCCGATCCGGGGGCGGTGGCGGCGTTGGCCGTGGAGACCGGCGTCGACCTGGTGGTCGTCGGGCCGGAGGCGCCGCTGGTCGCGGGAGTCGCTGACGCCGTACGCGCCAAGGGCATCCCCGTCTTCGGCCCGTCCGCCGAGGCCGCCCGGCTGGAGGGCTCGAAGACGTTCGCCAAGGACGTGATGACCGCCGCCGGGGTGCCGACCGCCGGCGCGTACACCTGCACGGACGCCGACAGCGTCGCCGCCGCCCTGGACGCGTTCGGCGCGCCGTACGTGGTCAAGAACGACGGCCTCGCCGCCGGTAAGGGCGTCGTCGTCACCGACGACCGCGCCAGCGCCGAGGAGCACGCGCGCGAGTGCGGCCGGGTGGTGATCGAGGAGTACCTGGCCGGCCCGGAGGTGTCGCTCTTCGTCGTCACCGACGGCGAGGCGGCCGTTCCGCTGCTGCCAGCGCAGGACTTCAAGCGGGTCGGCGACGGCGACACCGGCCCGAACACCGGCGGCATGGGGGCGTACGCGCCGCTGCCCTGGGCCCCGCCCGGCCTGGTCGACGAGGTGATGCGTGACGTCGTCCACCCCACGCTGGCGGAGATGCGCCGCCGGGGCACCCCGTTCGCCGGCCTGCTCTACGTCGGCCTGGCGATCACGGCGTCCGGCCCGCGGGTGATCGAGTTCAACGCCCGCTTCGGCGACCCGGAGACGCAGGTGGTCCTCGCGCTGTTGGAGACGCCGCTGGCCGGGTTGCTGCACGCCGCGGCCACCGGCACGCTGGCCGATCACCCGCCGCTGCGATGGCGGGACGGCGCCGCCGTCACCGTCGTGGTCGCCGCCGAGGGCTACCCGGCGACGCCACGCGCCGGCGACGTGATCGCCGGCGCCGACCGCCCGGGCGTCATCCACGCCGGCACTCGTCGCGACGCCGACGGCACCCTGCGCTCCGCCGGGGGCCGGGTCCTCTGCGGTACGGCCACCGGCTCCGACCTGGCCGCCGCGCGGGACGCCGCCTACGAGCTGGTACGCGGCATCGAGCTGGCCGGCTCGCACCACCGCACCGACATCGCCGCCGCCGCCGTCGAGGGCCGGATCACCATCCCGGCCTGACGCCCGCCGCCGGTGGCGCCTTCCGAGAAAGTCGCCCGCCCCGGGCAACCCGGACCCTCGTCGCCTCCGTTTGAGTCGTGAGGCGAGGAGGTGACGGGGTTGCCCGTCGACATCGAGGGTTACCGCGAGTACGTCGGTGCCCGGCTGGAGCCGCTGCGCCGCACGGCGTACCTGCTCTGCGGTGATTGGCACACCGCCGACGATCTGGCGTCGACGGCCCTGGTCAAGTTGCTGCGGCACTGGCGGCGGGTGTCTGTCATGGACAGCCCGGACGCGTGGCTCCGGCGTACCCTCCTGCGGGTCTGGCTGGACGAGCGCCGCCGACCGTGGCGGCGCGAGGCCGCCTGGGCGCAGGTTCCGGACGCCGCCGTCCGGTCGGGCAGCGACGGCACCGCGGACCGGCTGACCCTCCTCGCCCTGCTGGCCGAGCTGCCGCCGCGTCGCCGCGCGGTGCTCGTGCTGCGGTACTTCTGCGACCTTTCGGTCGAGGAGACCGCCCGCGAGCTGGGTTGCACCGCCGGCACCGTGAAGAGCCAGACGGCCCGGGCGATCGACGCGCTGCGTGAACGGCTCCGAGCGCCGGGCCCAGCGGAGGAGGCGAGAAGCCGTGGATGAACTCTCCCAACGGATGCGTGCGGCCGTTGGCACGGCACCGCCGACCCGGATCGACGTGGAGGATCTGATCAGCGCCGACGCGCGGCGACGCCGGCACCGGGCGTGGACGGTCGCCGGCACCGGGGCGGCCGCCGCCGTCGCTGCCGTCCTGGCGGTGCCGGCGATGCTCGTCGGTCCCGCCGGAACGCCGGCCGCCGGCCCGCCACCCGCTGCGTCGGCGTCGGCCGTCGGCACGCCGCTGTGCGACTCGGTGACCCCGAAGGCCAGCGGCCCGCAGCCGCCGCTGCAGTCGCACGACACGGTCCGTCCCCGTCCGACGGAGACACCGGCGGAGGGGGTCGGCCGCCTGTCCGCCGCGCTTCGGGAGGTGGTGGCGTCCCAGCTGCCGGACGGCGTCTCGGTCGAGTCGGTGCAGCCGCGGTGCAGCGCGCCCCAGTTCCGGTACCACCCGAGCTACCGGGAGTACGAGGCGGGCGGCGAGCTGCGGCAGGGAGAGTCAGCCGGATGGTTCATGGTGCGGGTCGCTCCGCGACCGGCCAGGGACGAGGCGACGTGCGAGTTCGCGCCGGACTCGCGTAACTGCAACCGGATGGTCCATTCCGACGGGTCGATTTCGGTGTTCAGTCGCATGCCGCTCGGTGATGGCTTGATCCAGCTGTCGGTGTCGGTGTTCCGTCCGGACGGCACGCTGGTGTCCGTTGTGACCAGCAACGGTCGGATCAAGCCGGCCGGCAACGGCACCGCTACGACGGTCACCGCCAGGGAACCGTTGCTGACCGGCGAACAGATGATCGCCATCGGCCGGGCGCCGGCGCTGACGCTCTACCCCTGACCGGGTGGGTCGCGATGGGCCGAGGGTGTCCACTGCTCGCCCAGCGGGACGGGCCCCTCGGTCCGCCACGTCGTCCCGCCGGGCGGGGCGGGCGGGTATCGGGGTGGCTCGTCCAGCGCCCGCAGCACTGGCAGCGGTGCGGCGGCCACGGCCGCCACGAGCAGCGCGCCGGCCAGCACCAGGAACGCCGTCCGTAGGCCGAGCCACTCCACCAGCGGGCCGGCGAGCAGGTAGCCGGCCGGGCCGGCGGCGTACGCGAAGGAGGTCATCACCCCGACCACCCGGCCGCGCAGGTGTTCCGGGGTGCGGGTCTGCATCGCGTAGTTGGCGAGGGGGTTCACCGGCCCGTACGCGAGGCCGACGAGCGCGGCGGCGGCGAGCAGCACCGGGTACGCCGGCAGGAACGCGAGCCCGAGCAGGGCCACGCCGGTGATCACGAGCGCGACGGCGATGAGCGTCCGGCGGTGTACCAGCCGCCCGGCGGCGCCGGAGCCGAGGGCGCCCACGACCGACCCGGCGCTCATGGCCATCAGGACCGTGCCGAGCCGGGCGGGCTCCCCCTGAGCGACGAACCAGGCGGGCAGGAGTACGCCCTCGACCGGCAGGTAGAGCGCGACCAGCACCATCGTGATCAGGGCGATGGTGCGGAGCAGCGGGTCCCGCCAGACGAAACGCAGGCCCTCCGTGGTGCCGCGCCACACGCCGCTCGGTGGACGTTCGGGCCGACCGGCGCCGGGCAGCCGGACGGCGGCGATCAGCACGACGGAGAGCGCGAAGCCGGCGGCGGTGACCCAGAACGTCGCGCTCGGGCCGACGGTGGCGATGAGCAGGCCGCCGAGGCCGGGGCCGACCAGGAAGGCGACGCCGAAGACCGCCTCGTGCACGCCGTTGGCCCGTTCGATCCGCCACCCGGCGGCCTGCGCCGCGGCGGGCAGCAGCGTCTCCCGCGCGGTGAGGCCGGCCGGGTCGAAGACCGCGCCGAGCACGGCCAGCGCGACGATCCAGCCGAGGTTCAGCCCGAGCAGGACGTCGACGAGCGGGATCGCGGCGACGGAGACCGCCGAGAGCGCGTCGGAGACCAGTGCGGTCCGCCGGCGCCCCAGCAGGTCGACCACCGTGCCGGAGACGAGGCTGGACAGCAGCAGCGGGAGGCCGCTCGCCGCCGCGACGACGCCCGCCGCCGTGGCGCTGCCGGTGCGTTCCAGCACCAGCCACGGCAGCGCCACGATGGCCACCCCGTTGCCGGTGGCCGAGAGCAGGGTCGCCGCCTCGACCAGCAGCAACGGCGTACGGCGGCGACGCCCGGCGGGGATCATGATGACCGAGCGTAGAGGGCGGTCATTCGTAGTAGCGGCGCAGTTCGCGGGTGAGCACCTTTCCGGTGGCGTTGCGCGGCAGGTACTTCACGAAGACGACGTCCCGGGGGACCGAGAAGCGGGCCAGGTAGTGCCGTACGTACTCGCGGACCGCGTCCGGGTCGAGCGTCTCGCCGGGGTGCAGGGTGAGGAACGCGGCGAGCCGCTGCCCGTATTCGGCGTCCGGCACGCCGATCACGGCTGCTTCGCGGATCTGGGGTAGCTGCGCGAGCAGGTGCTCCACCTCGGACGGGAAGACGTTCTCGCCACCGGAGACGATCATGTCGTCGGCGCGGCCGTCGACGAAGAGCAGGCCGTCGGTGTTCATCCGGCCCAGGTCACCGGTGTCGACCAGGCCGTCGTGGCGTTCCCGGTCCGCCCCGGAGGTGTAGCCCTCGAAGAGCATCTCGTTGCCGACGAAGATCCGGCCGACCCGGCCGCGCGGCACCGGCTCGCCGGCCTCGTCGAGGATGGCCACGCGGGTGCCGTGCGGGGGCCGGCCGGCGGTGGTGGGGGCGGCGCGCAGTTCGGCCGGGCCGGCGATGGACGCCCAGGAGACCTCGGTGGAGCCGTACAGGTTGTGGAGGACGTCGCCGTACGTGTCCATGAAGGCGGTGGCGAGGCCGCCGGGCAGCGCGGACCCGCTGACCGCGACGACCTTCAGCCGGGGTTTCGGGTCCGGCGGCGGCACCTCCATCAGTCGCTGCACCATGACGGGTACGGCGAAGAGCGCGTCGCACCGGTGCGTCACGAGGGCGGCGAGCGTGGCGGCCGGGTCGAAGCGGCGGTGCAGGACGATCGTGGCGCGCAGCGCGAAGCACACCTGGAGGGCGGCGAAGCCCCAGGTGTGGAAGATCGGGGCGGCGATCAGCACCCGGTCCCGGACGTGCAGCGGGATGCGGTCGATGATGGCGACCAGCGGGCCGAAGCCGTTCGGTGTGGGCCGCCGCGCGCCCTTCGGCGCGCCGGTGGTGCCCGAGGTGAGGACGATGATCCGGCCGTCGCGTTCGGGCGGGGTCAGCGAGCCGGGCAGGGCGTCGACGGTCAACTTCTCGCGGGCCCGCTCGTCGAGGCGGGGAAGTTCGTCGGGGAGGCCGAGGAGCCGCTCGGCGAACTCGTCGTCGTGCACCAGTGCCCGCAGCCGCTGCTCCTCGGCGACGGTCGCGAGTTGCGCCGCCGAGAGCCCGGTGTTCACCAGGACGGCGTCGACCCCGAGCAGGGTGGCGGCGACGATCGTCTCGATCAGGCCGTGGTGGTTGCGGCAGAGCACCCCGATCCGCTCCCCGGCGTGGAGGCCGTACGCCGCGCGCAGCGCCCGGGCCAGCGCCTCGGACCGGTCGAGCAGTTCCGCGTACGTCAGCTCCGCGCCCTGCTCGTCGATCAGCGCGGTGCGGCCCGGATCCCGGGCGGCGGCCTGGCGCAGCTCGCCGGCGAGGCTCCAGCCCCACCGGCGCAGAGAGTTGAGCTGGGCGGCGACCCGGATCGGCCGGCCGGGGGTGAGCAGTCCGCGGCGGGTCAGGGTGGCGACGACGAACGGCAGGTCCATGCCACTGGCCTCCTTCGGCGGTACGCGAAGGGCCCCCGGAACCCGGGGGCCCTTCCTCGACGAACGGTGCAGCCGCGGACCGGCCGGGCCGGCGCGGCTCAGCGGATCTGGACGCCGGAGATGGCGCGGGAGATGACGAGCCGCTGGATCTCGGAGGTGCCCTCGAAGATGGTGTAGATCTTGGCGTCCCGGTACCAGCGCTCCACGGGGTGGTCGCGCAGGAAACCCGCGCCGCCGAGCAGCTGCACCGCCTTGTCGGTGACGGCGACGGCCACCTCGCCGGCCTTCAGCTTGGACATCGATCCCTCGCCGGCGGTGAAGGGCCGGTTGTTGCGCCCCATCCAGGAGGCGCGCCAGACCAGTAGCCGGGCCGCGTCGATCTCCATCTTCATGTCGGCCAGCGCGAACGCGACCGCCTGGTTCTCGATGATCGGGCGTCCGAACTGGATCCGGTCCTTCGCGTAGTCCAGCGCGTACTCGTAGGCGGCCCGGGCCACGCCGAGCGCCTGCGCGCCGACGGTGGGCCGGGACAGCTCGAACGTGCGCATCGCGGCCTGACCGGAGGCGCGCTGCCCGGACCGGGCCCGGGCCAGCCGCTCGTCGAGGGCATCCTTGCCGCCGAGCAGGCAGCGCCCGGGCAGCCGTACGTCGTCGAGGAAGACGTCGGCGGTGTGCGACGCGCGCAGGCCCAGCTTGCGCAGCTTGCGGGTCGCGCTGAGCCCGGCGGTGCCCGGCGGGACGACGAACGCCGCCTGCCCCCGCGACCCGAGTTCCGGGTCGACCGAGGCGGTGACGACGTGCACCCCGGCGATACCACCGTTGGTGGCGTACGCCTTCTGCCCGCGCAGCACCCACTCGTCGCTGGCCTCGTCGTAGACGGCCCGGGTGCGCATCGCGCCGACGTCGGAGCCCGCCTCGGGTTCGCTGGTGCAGAACGCCGCGACGGCGGGCGAGTCGATGTCGCCGAAGCACTGCGGCACCCACTCGACGAGCTGGTCGGGGGTGCCGGCGCCGTAGATGGCGGCGACGGCGAGACCGGTGCCGAAGATGCTCAGGCCGATGCCGGCGTCACCCCAGAAGAGCTCTTCGCTGGCGATGGGCAGCGAGAGCCCGGTGGGGTCGGCCCAGCAGGTGGCGAGGAACTCGAAGCCGTAGAGGCCGACCTTGGCGGCCTCCTGGATGATCGGCCAGGGAGTCTCCTCCCGCGCGTCCCACTCGGCCGCGGCCGGGCGCACGACCTCGGCTGCGAAGCCGTGCACCCAGTCGCGTAGGTCCCGCTGTTCCTCGGTCAGGTCGAGCGAGAACTCGGCCATGTCAGCCCTTGGGGATGTCGAACAGGTTGGCGATGTTGGCGGCAAGGCCCAGGTCGCCCTTGGCCTTCAGCTTGCCGGTCATGAACATCATGACCGGGTTGGCCCCGCCGGAGACGGTCTTGAGGAACTCGACCGGGCCCATGGTGAGGCTGAGCTTCGGGTCGTGCTGCGGGGTCTCGTTGACCGTGCAGGTGCCGTCGGCGATGACGACCTCGTACGTGTCGGTGCCACCGTCGGGGCGGCCGGTGATGTTCCAGTGGATGACCGCGTTGGTCGAGCCGGCCCGGTCGGCCCGGAACAGCTGCGGCATCCGGCCGAAGACCTCGCTGAGGATCTTGCCGCGCAGGTCGCCGGACATCACCTCGGCGATCTTGTCGTCGGGGGTGGACTTGACCAGCTGCGCGAACTCCTTGGGGCCGACGTTGGCGAAGTTGGCCGGGTCGAAGTCAGTCATCAGGCGACACCTTCCGGGGGAATTGGCTACTCGTGCGTAACCCTACGCACGAGTAGGTATGCTCGCAAGGGTGTCCAGCACCCCCACCTTCAAACGACTGCCGCGGGCCGTCCGTGAGCAGCAGATGCTCGACGCGGCGGTCAAGGTCTTCTCCCGACGGGGCTACCACGCGGCCAGCATGGACGAGATCGCCGACGACGCCGGCATCTCCAAGCCGATGGTGTACGCGTACCTGGGCACCAAGGAAGAGCTCTTCGTCGCCTGCCTGCACCGCGAGGGGACGCGGATGATGCAGGCCATCGCCGGTGCCGCCGCCCCCGACCTGCCGGCCGACGAGCGGCTCTGGCGCGGGCTGCGCGCCTTCTTCGGCTTCGTCGGCGCGCACCGGGACGGCTGGGCCGTGCTCTACCGGCAGGCCCGTGGTGAGCAGCCGTTCGCCGGGGAGCTCGCCGCGATGCGGGCCCGAATGGTCGAGGTGGTCGCCGGGATGCTCGACCACGCGCTGCGCGCCGAGGGCCGCGAGGTGACCGAGGCCGAGCTGGAGGTGGTCGCGTACGCCCTGGTGGGCGCGACCGAGTCGCTCGCGGACTGGCTCGCCGACCATGCGGAGGCCGACCCGGAGAAGACCGCCACCCGGATGATGAACGTCGCCTGGGTCGGCGCCGCCCAACTCCTGCACGGCACCACCTGGCGCCCACCCGAGCAGTAAGGAAGGGCCCCTTCTTAACAGCGCCGCGCCCGTCAGCCGCGGGCGGTGGTCCGGCGGCGGGCACGGCGCACCGCCTCGATCAGCACCGTCACCACCACCGACACGCCCAGGCCGGCCAGGACGCCCCGGAGCGGGTCCCGCTCGAAGGTGATCCCGCCGAAATAGCCGAGCAGCACGCAGTACAGCGCCCAGGTCACCCCACCGATCGCGTCGTACAGCAGGAACGACCGCCGCGGGTAGCGGACCGCACCCATCGTCAGCGTGACCGCCGTCCGGCCGCCCGGGACGTAGCGCGCGGTGGTGAGGATCATCCCGCCGTGCCGGTCCAGTGCCCGGCGGGCCCACTCCAAGCTGGCCCTACGCCGGCTCTCCGCCGGGAAGTTGGCGAGCCGCCGCGCGCCGCCGCCGCGTCCGATCTCGTATGAGACATGGTCCCCGGCGATCGCGCCGAGCGCGGCGGACACCCAGACCGCCACCAGCTCCGGCTGGCCGCTCGTGGCGAGCACGGCCGCGGCGATCACCACCGCCTCGCCGGGCACCATCGGGACGACCGCGTCGACCGCCGTGAGCGCGAAGATCAGCAGGTACACCCACGGTGAGGTGACCGTCTGTCGCAGCAGGTCGAGCACGGACTCCATGCCCCCATGCTCGGGGCCGGGCTGTTAAGAAGGGGCCCTTCCTATGCAAAAGGCGTTAAGAGGGGGCCCTTCCTTCCGCCCGGACCGTGCCGAGCAGGTGTGGGCGGGCGTGGGAGTCGTGGATGGCGAAGTTTCCGGTGGGGGTGCTGTTGAAGTTGACCGTGCTGGGTAGGGGCAGCGGCAGCTTGAACGCCACGTCGACCGTGTAGGCGTCCGGCAGCCGGGGCTCCAGCGCCGCCAGGCAGCGCGCCTTGCTCCACATGCCGTGGGCGATCGGGCGCCGGAACCCGAACAGCCGCGCGCCGAGCCGCGAGGTGTGGATCGGGTTGTGGTCGCCGGAGACCCGCGCGTAGGCCGTACCGACCGACGGCTCGACCCGCCAGCGGGCCGAGGCGGCCGGCGCCGGGGTCGGCTCGGCCCGGTCGCGCCGCTCGCCGCCGCCGGGCGTGCGCTCCTTCCCGAGGTACGTGGACACGCCGCGCCAGACCTCCTCGCCGCCGACCGAACCCACCAGCACCACGTCCACCTGCCGGCCCCGGTCGTGCGGGCGCAGGTTCTCGGCGTACGTGGTGAAGTCGAGCGTCTCGTCGGCGCGGATCGGCCGGTGGACGGTGATCCGGTTGCCGACGTGGACCACGCCGGTGAGCGGGATCGGGAAGTCCGGGGCGGTCATCAGGCGCAGCGCCAGCGGGAAGCCCATGATGTGCGGGAAGGTGGCGGGCAGCCGGTCGGTGAGCCGGAACCCGCACACCCGGTCGTACGCGGCGAGGTGACTCCGGTCGACGGCGACCTCGGCGACGGCCAGCTCGACCGACGGCGGCTGCGGAGCGCGCCGGCCGCGGCGGCCGGGCAGCGCGCCGAGCAGCGCCCGGCGGTAGAGCGCCCCCGCCGCCGGCATCTGCGCCAGTTCGACGCGGGACCGGACGACCCGCGCGGCGGTCGCGGTCAGGTCGTGCGTCCGGTCGTCGGCGAGCGCCGACAGGTCGTGGGTCGACTCGAGGCTCACGTCGTGGCCGCCGGGGTGCGGCGCCGCGAGGTCGCGTTCGGGGATGACCTGGGTGGGACCCTCGATCAGCTCGTCGACGGTGAGGTCGTCGGATGGTTCCTTCGGGCCCGCCATCACGCCCCCAGCAGACTCTGGCCGCAGACCCGGACGACGTTGCCGCTCACCGCGCCGCTCGCCGGCCAGGCGAGCCAGCCGATCGTCTCGGCCACGTCGACCGGCAGGCCGCCCTGGGACAGGCTGTTCATCCGCCGGCCCGCCTCGCGCAGCATCAGCGGGATCCGGGCGGTCAGCCGGGTCTCGATGAACCCCGGGGCGACCGCGTTGACGCTGATCCCGCGGCCGCTCAGCGCCGGCGCGAGCGACTCCACCAGGCCGATCACGCCGGCCTTGCTGGTGGCGTAGTTGGTCTGCCCGCGGTTGCCGGCGATCCCCGCGATCGAGGAGACCGAGACGATCCGCCCGCCGGTCGGGATCAGCTCACGCTCCAGCAGCACGTCGTTGATCCGCTCCTGGCTGGACAGGTTGACGTCGAGCACCGAGTCCCAGCGGTCGACGTCCATCCGGCCGAGGGTCTTGTCCCGGGTGATGCCGGCGTTGTGCACCACCACGTCGACCCGGCCCTGCCGGCTTGCCAGGTGCTCGGCGAGCCGGGCCGGCGCGTCCGGGGTGGTCAGGTCGAGCTGGACGGCGGTCCCGCCGATCTCGTTGGCCACCCGGGCCAGTTCGTCGCCGGCGGCCGGGATGTCCAGGGCGACCACCTGGGCGCCGTCGCGGGCGAGGACCCGGGCCAGTGCCGCGCCGATCCCGCGCGCCGCGCCGGTGACCAGCACGATCTGCCCGTCCAGCGGGCGGTCCCAGTCGGCGGGCGGCTCCGCCCGCCCGGTGCCGATCCGGACCACCTGCCCGGACACGTACGCGGACCGGCCGGAGAGCAGGAACCGGAGGGTGGCGTCGAGGCTGGTGAGCGTGCTCGCGTCACCGCTCGGGGTGACGTGGACGAGTTGGGCGGTGACGCCCCGGCCGAACTCCTTGCCGATGCTGCGGGTCAGCCCCTCCAGGGCCCGCTGCGCGGTGGCCTCCCGGGGCGACGGGCACTCGGCGGGCGTGGTGCCCAGCACGATGACCCGCCCGCTGGGCAGCACCGAGCGGGCATGGGGGTGGAAGAAGTCGTACAGCTGGCGGAGCCCGGTCGAGTCGGTGATGCCGGTGGCGTCGTACACCAGGGCGCCGAAGCGTGCGCTGGCCGGGGCCGGCTGTGCCGACGTGTCCCCGGCCGGTTCGACGGCGGCCGGGTCGCGCAGCTCGACCCCGGCGGCGGTCAGGATCTTGCCGACCGGCTCGACGAGGCGGGCACCGGCGGCGGCGCCGAGTAGGACGGGCCCGGGGAGGAGCGGGTCGCCGGGGCGGTGCCGGCGCAGGCGCGGCGGGTCGGGCAGCCCGAGGCGCTTGACCAGCGCGCGGCCGGCCCCCGATTGGACGAAGCTCGCGTACCTGTCGGTCATAGGCGTAGCCTACTGGCGAGTAGGTTGAGAGCAAGCCTTTCGAGGAGGCGGGATCGTGCAGAACATCCGGCGGGTCGCGGTCATCGGCGGCAACCGCATTCCCTTCGCACGCTCCAACTCGCGGTACGCGGAGGCGTCCAACTCGGACATGCTCGGCGCGGCGCTCGACGGGCTGGTGGCCCGCTACGGGCTGGCCGGCCAGCGCGTCGGCGAGGTGGTGGCCGGGGCGGTGCTGAAGCACTCGCGGGACTTCAACCTCACCCGCGAGGTGGTGCTCGGCTCGAAGCTCGACCCGCACACCCCCGCGTACGACGTCCAGCAGGCCTGCGGGACCGGCCTGGAAGCGGCCATCCTGGTCGCCAACAAGATCGCCCTCGGCCAGATCGACGTCGGCATCGCCGGTGGCGTCGACACCACCTCGGACGCGCCGCTCGCCGTCAACGAGGAGATGCGCCGCACGCTGCTCAAGCTGAACGGCGCCCGCACCCTCGGCGAGCGGCTGAGGATCGCCGCGCGGCTCCGGCCGACGCAGCCGTTCCGGCCGGACATCCCGCGCAACGCCGAGCCGCGCACCGGGCTGTCGATGGGGGAGCACGCCGCCCGCACCGCCGTCCGGTGGCAGATCGACCGGCGGTCCCAGGACGAGCTGGCGCTGCGGTCGCACCAGCGGCTCGCCGACGCGTACGAGCGGGGTTTCTTCGACGACCTCATGACGCCGTACCTCGGGCTGACCCGCGACCAGAACCTGCGGCCGGACACCACCCTGGAGAAGCTCGGCGGCCTCCGGCCGGTCTTCGGGACGAAGGGTCCGGACGCCGACCGGGCCACCATGACCGCCGGCAACTCCTCGCCGCTGACCGACGGCGCTTCCACCGTGCTGCTCGCCAGCGAGGAGTGGGCGCGGGAGCACAGCCTGCCGGTGCAGGCGTGGTTCACCTGGTCGGAGACCGCCGCCGTCGACTTCGTGCACGGCGACGAGGGGCTGCTGATGGCACCCGCGTACGCCGTGCCGCGGATGCTGGCCCGCGCCGGCCTGACCCTCCAGGACTTCGACTACTACGAGATCCACGAGGCGTTCGCCTCGCAGGTGCTGGCCACCCTGGCCGCGTGGGAGTCGCCGGAGTTCTGCAAGGACCGGCTGGGACTGGACGCCCCGCTCGGCGCGATCGACCGGGACCGGTTGAACGTCAACGGTTCCTCGCTGGCCGCCGGGCACCCCTTCGCGGCCACCGGCGGCCGGATCGTGGCGACGCTCGCCAAGCTGCTCGCGGAGAAGGGCGGCGGCCGGGGCCTCATCTCGATCTGCGCGGCCGGTGGTCAGGGCGTGACCGCGATCCTGGAGCGCTGACCGGAAACGAGGAACCGGCGCCCGCCACGGAGATCCGAGCCGACGGCGGTGGTGCGCGCGATCAGCGGTCGTGTGCCCGCCGCGTCGGCCACGACGAACCGGCGGTTGGCGTGGGCGAACAGGGCTACCCGTCCACCACCCAGGTCGACGAGGTCGAACCGCTCGTTGCTGCCGGCGGTGGTGCTGTTCGCGATCAGCGGCTTCGTACCCGCCGGGTCGGCCGTCACGAAGCGCCTGACGATCGCCTGTCGGAGCGACTTGTTCGCATCGGCGACATTCGCCCGGTAGAACTTCGTTGCGGGCCCGACCGCCGTCGCGCTCGGGATCAACGATCCGGAGGCGTTGGTACTGACGTACCGGCCGTTGGCGGCGGACTTGAGACTGACGGTGCCGTCGCTGTTCTGCTGCATCGTGAACCGCTGCGGCGTGGTCACGGTGGGAAGCCCAGGCGTCAACGCCGCACTACCCGTGGCGTCCGTGGTGAGGTAGCCCTGATCGGCCCGCGAGAAGAGGGCGACTTGGCCGTTGCCGGCGTCGGCGACGTCGAACTCCGCCGTCGAGTCCAGCGTGGTCCGGTTCGGCCCCAGCGGACCGCCGGACTTCGGGTCGCGCCCGACGTAGCGCTGGTTGCCCACGGCGAGCAGGCCCACCGTCGCGAGCCGCCGCAGCACGCTCACGTCCCTGCCGGCGCTGGTCGAGCGGTTGTCGGTGCCGATGACGTCGACGGCGACGTGGTAGTTGCCCGGCTTGGCGTAGCGATGGGTGATCCTCGGCGACGTCTGGGTGACGGTCGTGCCGTCGCCGAACGTGAAGCGGTACGAGGCGATCAGCGCGCTGCCGGGCTGCGACGCCGAGGCGTCGAGTTGCACCGAGTCGGCGGCCAGATTCAGGACCGCACGAAGCTGGGCGCTGGGATAGCGGACCAACTCGGTAGCGCCGCGGTCGGCGTACGAAGTCGGACTGGCGCCGGTGTTCGGTACGGCCCAGTCGTCGACGCGCGCGACGCCCCACTCGTCGGTGGTCTGGTACCCGGGGGCTGCCGAGTTCGCCGAGTCCCGCTTGTCAACGTTGTTGTCACTCTCGCGGTCGTGTGCGGCCTGACCCGACGCCGTACGGAACGCCGCGAGGGTCATCCGGGTGCCGTTCCAGCCGTAGATCGTGGAGGACGGCAGCACGGCGCCTGGCGGCCGACCGGTGTTGCCGACCGTTCCTACCGTGGACGCAGCCCGCCCGGACCTCACCGGTGACGGGGTCTCGCGAGGGGAGTGGTCATGTCCGGTCCAGCCCTGCTCCGCACCACCGTCGTCGCCCTGGTCGCCGCGCTGGCGGTCGCCGGCTGCGGGTCCGCAGGCACGAGCACCTCGGAGTCCAGCGCCACGACCTCGGTCACCGAGACCCCGGGCGGAGTGCCGACGTCTGGACCGGGCACATCCGCTCCCGGCACGACGGCGGGCGGGCAACCGGCCGGCGGTGGCCCGACCGGCACGGGGGCGACGGGCGGCACCGGCAGCAGCGGCGGGAAGTCCGGCGCCGGGTCGACGACGAGCACCGGCCCGTCCATCACCTACTTCCGGGTCGCGCAGCAGCCGTCCTGCCCAGCGGGCACCAGCGCCAACCCGATCGCCGGCACGTCGGTCGTCCTCGAGTGGAAGGCCAGTAACGTCGACTCCGTCGCCCTGTCCGTCGACGGCCCGGGCGTGTACGCCGACAACTACCCGCCCACCGGCAGCGAGACCCTGAACTTCCCCTGCTCCGGGTCGGAGGGCGACGTCCAGCGGCACACCTACCTGCTGACGGTCCGCAACGCCCACGGCACGCAGACGAAGACCCTCGTGGTGACCGCGACCGTGCACGACGTCCCGGAGGTGTGACGTCGCCCTGACGGAACCGCTATCCGGATCTGCTGACGTCACCCGTCGGTCGACACCGCGCCGTCGCCGTCGCGTAGCCAGCCGAGAAACCGCGCGTACAGCGCCTCGACCGGCAGGTGACGTAGATCCGACACCGCGTCGGCCAACTGCATGCCCAGGTAGACGCCGAGCGCGGGGCGGTCCCTGGCGTACCGGTCGAGCAGGCGCTGCCGGCGGTCCGGGCATGGCCAGGCCTGCCCGCAGCCGGCGCAGCACCAGTCCGGCCGGACCGGCACGTGCGCGATCGGGCACGGCTCCGGCTTGATCCGGACGGCGTCGATGCGGGCGAGCACCCGTCTCTGGCGCGGGCCGCGCGGGTCGCCGAGTTCGACGCCACGCAGGTGGATCCAGAGGCCGTCGCTGTGTCGCTCCCGCCGGCCCAACTTGACCACCCGCAGGGTCAGGGTGCCGAGGCCGTAGCAGTAGTGCTGCTCGGCCAGCTCGACCACGTCGCCCACGCGGAACGGCAGCCCGGGGAGTGCGGTCACGGCGTGACCGCGGCGTTCGGATCGGTAGGGGCGGCACCGAGCCGGATGAGCCAGACGAACGTGAGCAGCGGCGCGCGGCGCGGCGGCTGCGCTGTAGTCCTCGTCTGCGTCGAGGTCCGTCCCTGAGTTGCCGTCGCCGACCCGAACCAGTCCCGCCAGCCGGCCCGCCGGCGGCGCGGCTGGCGAGCGGGCAGCACCGGGCGGCCCAGGTCCACCAGGCGGTTTGCCGCCGCGTTGGCCGGACCGCAGGGCCCGGGGACCAGGCAGACCGCGCAGAAGCCGCTTTCCCGATCAGGTACGTGGCTTGCCAGGATCTCGCGTGCCGCCTCGGCCTCCGCCACCTCGCGGTGCCAGGACCGGCTGACCGCGGATCGGTACACACCCATCTCCCACTCCCGTTTAGCGGGGGCGGGCGCCCACGGCGTCCCCACCGCCGAAGGCGAGTGCGGCGGTCAGGGTGCCGTTGTCGAACGACAGGCATACGCCCGCCCCGTCAGGGGCCACTGCGCGCCATCGGACGCGCATCGAGAACCTTACTGCTTATCTAATAAGGCAGCAAGGATGTGACGCCGTGAGGGTAAAGGGGGATGGATACCCTTGCCGACGGAGTCGGCAAGGAGGCGAAGATGGGCGAACGTCAGTGGCTCAGTGTCTCGATGCCCTACGTCCGGCCGGATGATGCTCATGGTGGCGACGCATGGGGCGCCGATGCCGCGGGGCAAGGCGGAATTGGCACGCAGCGACTGCTCGATGTGCGTGAAGTGGTGCCGGTCGCCGAGGTGGCTGAAATTTTTCGCCTGGAACCGGGCGATCGCCTGATCGTCCGACGCCGGTTGATGCTGCTGGACGGTCAGCCGGTGGAGTTGACCGACTCGTACTACCCAATCTCCATCGCCCGCGATACCGCCCTTGCCGAGCAGCGGAAGATCCGCGGTGGGGCCGTCAGGCTGCTCGCTGAGTTGGGCTATCGTCCGAAGCGAGTACGGGAAGACGTCTACACGCGTCAGCCCGACGCGGCCGAGCGGCGCATGCTCGACCTGACCGGTCACGATTGGGCACTGGGCCTCACCCGTGTGCTGAGCACGGAAGAAGGCGTACCGGTCGAGGTCAGCATCATGACGATGGTGCCGTGGGGCCGGCGCCTACGATACGAGCTGTCGATCGACTGACGGAGCGGGAGCCTGACATGGCCAGCGGAACCGATGGCCGCCCGCGCCATGAGCAGATCGCGGCCGACCTCCGGTCCCGCATCATGTCCGGCGAACTTGCTCCGGGGTCGCAGTTGCCGTCGATCCCGACGCTCGTGCAGCTGTATTCCGCTGCCACCGCGACGGTGCAGCGCGCCCTCGGCGCGCTGAAAGCGGAGGGCGCTGTCTACAGCGAGGTCGGTCGGGGCGTCTACGTCCGGCGGAGGCGGCCGCTGGCTGTCGAGGCGTCGGCATACGTCACCCCTTCGCCCGAGGGCTACGCCTATCGCCTCCTTTCCGTGGCGGAGGTCGTGCCACCAGGCGAGGTGGCGCACGGCTTGGAGTTGACCGAAGGCGAGCGAGCCATCCTGCGGCATCGGCTGCTCCTGCACGACGACGAGCCGGTCGAACTGTCCTGGTCGTATTATCCGGCGGCCATCGCCAGGGGCACCGAGCTGGCTGAGCATCGCAAGATCAGGGGCGGAGCGCCAAGGCTCTTGGCGGACCTCGGCTATCCGCAGCAGCACATGCGCGACCGTGTGTCGGCACGGATGCCCACGACGGAGGAGATCGAGGAGCTCGACCTGCCGCCGTACGTACCAGTGCTGCGTCAGCTGCGGGTGATCCGCTCGGTCGATGGTCGCCCGGTCGAGGTTTCGGTTCTCGTCAAGGGCAGCCACCTGCATGAGCTGCACTACGACCAGGATGCTCTGACGCAGAGCACCTGACCTGCCACGGCCTTCCGGCCGACTGGGTTAGACCTGCGCGTGCGACTGCCAGCAACGCCCACGGCACGCAGACGAAGACCCTCGTGGTGACCGCGACCGTGCACGACGTTCCGGAGGTGTGACGCGACCCGCGCCGGTCCGGAGACCCCCGCGGCCGCCGCCGGCGCGTACGGGAGAATGCGGTACGTGACGACGATCCCCAACGTGCTCGCCAACCGGTACGCCTCGCCCGAACTGGCTGCCCTGTGGTCCCCGGAGGAGAAGATCCGGATGGAGCGGCGGCTGTGGCTCGCCGTCCTCCGGGCACAGCGGGACCTCGGCGTCGCCGTGCCGGACGGGGTGGTCGAGGCGTACCAGAGGGTGCTCGACCAGGTCGACCTCGCCTCGATCGCCGAGCGGGAGCGGGTCACCCGGCACGACGTGAAGGCCCGCATCGAGGAGTTCAGTGCCCTCGCCGGGCACGAGCACGTGCACAAGGGGATGACCTCCCGGGACCTCACGGAGAACGTGGAGCAGCTCCAGGTGCGGGCGTCGTTGGAGCTGATCCGGGACCGGGTGGTCGCCACCCTGGCCCGCCTCGCCCGGCTCGCCGTAGAGCATTCCGACCTGGTCATGACCGGTCGTTCGCACAACGTCGCGGCGCAGGCGACCACGCTGGGCAAGCGCTTCGCGTCGGCCGCCGAGGAGTTGCTGATCGCGTACGAGCGGCTGGACGACCTGATCGGCCGGTACCCGCTGCGGGGGATCAAGGGCCCGGTGGGCACCGCCGCCGACCAGCTCGACCTGTTCGACGGCGACGCCGACAAGGTCGCCGAGCTGGAGCGGCGGGTCGCCGAGCACCTCGGCTTCAACCGGGTGCTGAACAGCGTCGGGCAGGTCTACCCGCGCTCGCTCGACTTCGACGTGCTCTCGGCGTTGGCGCAGGTCGCGGCCGGGCCGTCGTCGCTGGCGACCACGATCCGCCTGATGGTCGGCCAGGAGCTGGCCACCGAGGGCTTCAAGCCGGGTCAGGTCGGGTCCAGCGCCATGCCGCACAAGATGAACACCCGCTCGTCGGAGCGCGTCAACGGCTTCGCGGTGATCATCCGGGGTTACCTGTCGATGGTCGGCGAGCTGGCCGGCGATCAGTGGAACGAGGGCGACGTGTCCTGCTCGGTGGTGCGCCGGGTGGCCCTGCCGGACGCCTTCTTCGCCGCCGACGGGCTGTTCCAGACGTTCCTCACCGTGCTGGACGAGTTCGGGGCGTACCCGGCGGTGATCAACCGTGAGCTGGAGCGCTTCCTGCCGTTCCTGGCCACCACCAAGATCCTGGTGGCGGCGGTCCGGCGGGGTGTGGGTCGCGAGGTTGCCCACGAGGTGATCAAGGAGCACGCGGTCGCCGTCGCCCTCGCCATGCGGGAGAAGGGCGCCCCCGAGAACGACCTCTTCGACCGCCTCGCGGCGGACGGCCGGTTGGGCCTGAACCGGGCCGAGATCGACGAACTGGTCGCCGACCGGCGGGCCTTCGTCGGCGCCGCCCCGGCCCAGGTCCAGGCGGTGGTCACCCGCGTATCCGAGGTGGCGGCCGCCCACCCGCAGGCGGCCACCTACACCCCACCCCCGATCCTCTGACCCCACCCCACCCCACCCTTCCCGGCCCCCACCCGCCCATCCCGGCCCCCACCCGCCCGTCCCGGTCGATCATGAGGTTAGCGGGTGAGTCGATCTCCAAATCACCCGCTAACTTCATGATCAACGCCGTTGGGGTGGGGTGGGGGTCAGGAGTCGCGGGTGGGGGTTTCGGCGGCTGTGCGGAGGTTCGGGGCGCTGGCTGGTTCGGCGATGCCGCCCGGCTCCTCCGCGAACTCGCCCTCGTGGGCGGTCTCCGCGGCGACCAGGGGCTGGTCGGGGGGCATGACGTCGGGGACCTTGGGTACGACGATCACCGCCGTGCCGTACGCGCAGATCTCCATCCACATCTCGCCGCAGTCCCGACTGTCGAACCGCATGCCGATCACCGCGTTCGCGCCCAGCCGGCGGGCCTCCTCACCGAGCCGGGCCACCGAGTCGGTGCGCCAGCGGGTCAGGTTGTCCGGCGCCATCGGGTCGTACGCGCCGCCGCGCAGGTTCTTCACGCCCTCGCGGTACGGGTTCCGCGTCCTGGCCATCGAGGAGACCACCTCGCCGAGGATCTGGCGGATCTCGTAGCCGGGAAGTTGATCCGTCGTCACGACCAGCACGTTTCCGATGCTGTCAGCCGATCGTGGGGCCCAACGTGAGCCCTGTTCACCTGGTCGGATGCTGAAAAACCGCGCGGCGCGGACGGCCGGCGCTCCGCCGACCATCCGCGCCGCCCGAGGCGCTAACCGTCAGACACCGGCCACCGAGGTGATCCAGGCCCGGTTGTACGCGACACTGCCGTAGTTCTGGATGCTGGAGCCGTCGGCGGTCGAGGCGACGCCCACCTGGCGGCCGTTGTAGAACTGCGGGCCGCCCGAGTCGCCCCGCCACGCGTTGCCGTTGATCCGGGTGCTCCGGATGGCCTGCCCGCCGTACGCGTCGCTGGCGCTGTTGCTGGTGACCCGGACGCTGGCGGTCTTGAGCTGGCTGGAGGCGGAGCAGCCGCTGTAGCAGGTCATGCCCCAGCCGTAGATCGAGTTCGTCGAGCCGATCGGCGGGTTGCTGCTGGCGAGCGTGACGTAGCTGGTGCTCACCGAGCTGGACAGCCGCATCAGGGCCAGGTCGTACCGGCCGTAGGTGGCGCTCACGGTGCGGGTGACCCCGCCGGAGGAGCGGTAGACGCTGCCGACCCGGACGGACATCGTCCCGCCGAGGCAGTGCCGGGCGGTGAGCACCCACTGCGGGGCGATGATCGTGCCCGAGCAGGTGAACGAGCCGTTGCTGAACACCGCGGCGGCCCACGGCGCCGACGAGACGTAGCCACCTCCGATGATGTAGGGCGTGGGTGTCGGGTTGGCGACGGCGCCGGAGCTGGCGCCGAGCACGCCGGCCACCGCGGTGGCGAGGACTGCGACCAGGGATCGGATGCGCATGTGAGGGCTCCTTCGGGGTTGGCCCGGGTTCACCGGGTCTGGCCTGCCGGCCGACGGCTCGGGTGGCTCGCCGGCCGGGGACTTCCATCGACATCTGACGATGTACGGTAGGGCTCTGAGATGCGGTTCACAAGTGTTTCATCGAAAAGCTTCAATTGAATCGTGGCGTGATGCCTGACCGGGCAAAGGCGGGCGAACGGGGTCGGACGGCAACGGAACCGCATCGGGACGGCAACGAACCCGCATCGGTCTCCGGCCCCCCGCGCTGACAATGTCGATCACTGCCTGAACCGCGTACGGCCGGTGCGTCCGAGGCGGCATCTGCCAGGTAGGCTGGCTGCGCTCGCCCGTAGTGGGTCGGCACCCAACTGCGTACACAGTCAGGAGTGCCCAGTGCCTCGCGTCGTCGTCGACGTCATGCTCAAGCCCGAGATCCTCGATCCGCAGGGCCAGGCCGTCGCAAACGCGCTGCCCCGGCTCGGCGTCAGCGACGTCGCCTCCGTCCGGATCGGCAGGCGGATCGAGATCGAGTTCGCCGGTGAACCGGACCTGGACCGCGCTCGGGAGATCGCCGACAAGTTGCTCGCCAACCCGGTCATCGAGGACTTCACCGTCCGCCTGGTCGAGGCCGACGAGACCGTGGACGCCCGCTCGTGACCGCCCGGGTCGGTGTGGTCACGTTCCCCGGATCGCTCGACGACGGGGACGCCGCCCGGGCCGTCCGGATCGCCGGAGCCGAGCCGGTCCGCCTCTGGCACGGTGACCCGCAGCTGCACGGGGTGGACGCGGTCGTCCTGCCCGGCGGCTTCTCCTACGGCGACTACCTGCGGTGCGGTGCGATCGCCCGGTTCGCCCCGGTCATGGAGACGATCGTGGACGCCGCCCGGGGCGGCCTGCCGGTGCTCGGCATCTGCAACGGCTTCCAGGTTCTCTGCGAGGCCCACCTGCTGCCCGGCGCGCTGACCCGCAACCAGCACCTGCACTTCCGCAACCGCGACCAGGTCCTCCGGATCGAGTCGGCCGGCACCGCGTGGACGAACGCGTTCCAGCCCGGCCAGGAGGTGCTCATCCCGGTCAAGAACGGCGAGGGCTGCTACGTCGCCGACACCGCGACGCTGGACCAGCTCGAGGCCGAGGGCCGGGTCGTCGCCCGCTACGTCGGGGGCAACCCCAACGGGTCCCAGCGCGACATCGCCGCCATCACCAACGCCGCCGGCAACGTGGTCGGCATCATGCCGCACCCGGAGCACGCGGTGGAGGCGCTCACCGGCCCCTCCCTGGACGGCCTCGGCTTCTTCACCTCGGTGCTCAAGCACCTGGTGGGGGCCCCGGCGTGACCGTGCGCGGCATCATCGGTCGGCTCACCCGCCCGACGGGCGGCCCTGAGCGCAGCGAGGAGAGCTCATGACCATCCAGGACCCGGTCCGGGAGACCTCGGACGCCATTCCGGCCGCGCCCGCAGCGTCGGCCGGGGAAGCCGTGCCCGCCGACTGGGCCGACGGCGTGGACACCGTCCCCCGCGCCGGCGGCACGCCCGGTGAGCTCCAGCCGTACACCGAGCTGGGCCTGCGGGACGACGAGTACGAGCGGATCCGGCAGATCCTCGGCCGCCGGCCCACGCAGGCCGAGCTCGCGATGTACTCGATCATGTGGAGCGAGCACTGCTCCTACAAGTCCAGCAAGGTGCACCTGCGCCAGTTCCAGGAGAAGGCGCCGCCGAGCGACCGGATGCTCGCCGGCATCGGCGAGAACGCCGGCGTGGTCCGGGTCTCCGACGAGCTGGCGGTGACCTTCAAGGTGGAGTCGCACAACCACCCGAGCTTCGTCGAGCCGTACCAGGGCGCCGCGACCGGGGTCGGCGGCATTGTCCGGGACATCCTCGCCATGGGCGCCCGCCCGGTCGCGGTGATGGACCCGTTGCGCTTCGGTGCGGCCGACCACCCGGACACCGCCCGCGTCCTGCCCGGCGTGGTCGCCGGCGTGGGCGGCTACGGCAACTGCCTCGGCCTGCCCAACATCGGCGGCGAGGTGGTCTTCGACCCCTGCTACCAGGGCAACCCGCTGGTCAACGCGCTCTGCCTCGGCGTGTTGCCGGTCAGCCGCCTGCAGAACAAGGCCGCCGTCGGCCCCGGCAACGTCGTCGTGCTGATGGGCGCGAAGACCGGCCGGGACGGCATCGGCGGCGTGTCGGTGCTGGCCAGCGCCACCTTCGACGAGGGCAGCGAGCAGCGCCGCCCGTCGGTGCAGGTCGGCGACCCGTTCATGGAGAAGCTCCTGATCGAGGCGTGCCTGGAGCTGTACGACGCCCAACTGGTCGCCGGCATCCAGGATCTGGGCGGTGCCGGCCTCACCTGCGCGCTCACCGAGACTGCCGCCGCGGCCGGCACCGGCATGCGGGTCTGGTTGGAGCGGGTGCCGCTGCGCGAGCCCTCGATGGAGCCGCACGAGATCCTGGCCAGCGAGTCCCAGGAGCGGATGTTGCTGGTCGTCGAGCCGGACAAGCTGGAGGCCGTGCTCAAGACCGCCGAGAAGTGGGGCGTCTGGGCCACCGCGATCGGCGAGGTCACCCCGCCGGCGCCGGACGGTCAGCCGGGCCGCCTGGTCATCACCTGGCGGGACCACCTGGTGGTCGACGTGCCGCCGGGCTCGCTGGTGGACGACGGCCCGGTGTACGCCCGCCCGATGCGCGAGCCGGCCGACCTGATCCTGCTCCAGGCCGACCGCGCGGAGACGCTGCCCCGGCCGAGCGACCCGGAGGCGCTGCGGGAGACCGTCCTGCGGATGATCGCGTCGCCCAACCTGGCCGACAAGACCTGGGTCACCGAGCAGTACGACCGGTACGTCCTGGGCAACACCGTGCTCGCCCAGCCGGAGGACTCCGGCGTGATCCGGATCGACGAGCGCACCGGCCTCGGCGTCGCCCTGTCCGTCGACGGTAACGGCCGGTACGCGCGCCTCGACCCGTACCACGGCGCCAAGCTCGCGCTGGCGGAGGCGTACCGGAACGTGGCCGTGACCGGTGCGAAGCCGATCGCCGTCACCGACTGCCTCAACTTCGGCTCGCCGGAGGACCCGGGCGTGATGTGGCAGTTCGCCGAGGCCGTCCGCGGCCTGGCCGACGGCTGCGCCGAGCTGGGCATCCCGGTGACCGGCGGCAACGTCAGCTTCTACAACCAGACCGGTGCCGCCGCCATCCACCCGACCCCGGTGGTGGGCGTGCTGGGCGTGCTGGACAACGTCGCCGATCGGGTGTCGATGGGCTTCGTCCCGCGCGGCGGCGGCGACCACGACCAGATCTACCTGCTCGGCGAGACCCACGTGGAGCTGTCCGGCTCCGAGTGGGCGTGGGTGACCCACGAGCACCTCGGCGGCGTACCCCCGCAGGTCGACCTCGCCCGCGAGCGGGCGCTCGCCGACCTGATGGCGGAGGCCGCGCGGGTCGGGCACCTCAGCTCCGCGCACGACCTGTCCGACGGCGGTCTCGCGCAGAGCCTGGTCGAGTCCTGCCTGCGGCGGGGCGTCGGGGCCCGGATCGCCGTGCCGGAGCGGTTCGAGGGCGGGTCGATGCCGTTCGTCTTCCTGTTCAGCGAGTCCGCCGGCCGTGCGCTGGTCTCGGTGCCGCGCGGGCACGAGAAGGCGTTCACCGCGCTGGCCGCCGAGCACGGCGTACCGGTCGAGCTGATCGGTGTCACCGACCCGGCCGGCGGTGCGCTGGAGGTGCACGGCCAGTTCCGGATCGGCCTGGACGAGCTGCACGCCGCCCACACCGCCACCCTGCCCCGCCTTTTCGGTGGGTCGGAGATCCTGGAGGTGGACGCCCCGGCGGCCGGCGTGGCCGGCGCCGTCGAGGCGGTGCCCCTGGCCACCGCGACCGACGCCGAGCCGGTCGACCCGGCCGAGGTCGTGAGCGAGCCGATCGCCTCGTCCGGCCCGGACCCGGTGACCGGCGCACCCGAGCCGATCGCCGAGCCCGGGGAGCCGTCGGGCGGTGTCGCTTCGCCCGGTGGCGTGATCGCGACCCCGCCGACCGAGACGGCCGAGGAGCGGGCGACGGCCGGCGACGCCACCGAGGCGTCCGACCCGGGCTCCGGTGACTCCGAGCAGCCCCCCGCTCCCGACGAGCGCTGAGGTGTTGGCCGCCGCCGTCCACTCCCAGCCCGGATCGGGCGCCCGGTTCGAGTGGGGGTTGGCGGGGGCGGCCGAACTCGGCCGCGTCTGCGCGGTCCTGGTGGTGGTGGACGTGCTCTCGTTCACCACCGCCGTGGAGGTGGCCGTCTCCCGGGGCATGCGGGTGCACCCGTTCCCGTGGGGCGAGCAGGCCGCCGGGTACGCCGTCCGCGTCGGCGCCGTCGCCGCGGTCGGCCGCCGACGCACCACCCCGGACCATCCGTGGTCACTGTCGCCGGCGGCCCTGCGCACCGCGCCGGCCGTCGCCGACCTGGTCCTGCCCTCACCGAACGGTTCGGCCATCAGCGCCGCCGCGAGCGCCACCGGCCTGCCGGTCGTCGCGGCCTGCCTGCGCAACGCCCGCGCCGTCGGGCGCTGGCTCCGCCACCAGGGGTACGGCTCGACGGACGCGCCGATCGGTGTCGTCGCCGCCGGGGAGCGCTGGTCGGACGGGTCGCTGCGCCCCTCCGTGGAGGATCAGCTCGGTGCCGCCTGCGTCCTCGACGCGCTGTCCGGGGTGCCGGGCGGCCTGTCCGTCGAGGCGGCCATGGCGCTCGCCGCACTCGCCAGCACACCGGACGTCCCGGCGGCCGTCCGGGGCTGCGTCTCCGGTCGGGAACTGGCCGAGGGCGGATTCGCCGAGGACGTGGAGATCGCCGTGGAGGTCGGCGTCTCGGGCGTCGTGCCGGTGCTCCGCCAGGGCGTCTTCACCCGCGCCTGACCGGTACCGCAGCCTGCACCGCTCGTGGCTGCCACGGTCCGCCGGGTCCCGCGCCCTCCTTCCCGGGATCTCTGCTCGCCCGTGCCAGCCGATGCCACCGGCCGAGCGCCGCATGTCATGCGCGCGCCCTTTGCTCTGCTTCAACCTACGCAACGGAAACGCCAGAAAACCATCGCGTCCGGTGAAGCAGAGCAAAGGGCACGAATGTCTTCCAGGCGTCGTCGTACCGATCACGTTGGGGCCGGACCGTCGGCGATGTGCGCGGTCCAGCACCACCTCGCAGATAGCCGACCGTGCCGGAGACGAGGGAGGGGCCGTCCGATGCCGGACGGCCCCTCAGCGTTCGTCGTGTTCCGGTGTCAGTCGTCCAGCCAGTCCAGGCGGCGACCGCCGCGGTCCTGCGGCGGGCCGTCGGGTCGGCCCCGGCCGGCCTGCGCCGGGTCGCCGTACCCGCCACCGTAGCCGCCCTGGTCGTAGCCGCCCTGGTCGTAGCCGCCGCGGTCGTCGTAGCCGCCACGCTGGGCGGCCGGGGGCTCCTGGCCGTAGCCGCCCTGCTGGCCGTACCCGCCGCCGCTGTAGCCGCCCTGGTCGTAGCCGCCGCGGTCGTCGTAGCCGCCACGCTGGGCGGCCGGGGGCTCCTGGCCGTACCCGCCCTGCTGGCCGTACCCGCCGCCGCTGTAGCCGCCCTGGTCGTAGCCGCCGCGCTGGTCGTACCCGCCGGTCGGCTCGCCGGCCCGGCCGTAGGGCGCGGAGTCGGCCTGGCCGTAGCCGCCGTCCTGCTGGTACATGCCCGTCGCGTACGGGTCGGCCGGTGCCGGGTACTGCGTGGCGTCGCCCTGGTAGCGGCCGGTCGGCTCGTCGTACCGCTCGCCGTAGCCGGGCGCGCCGCCCGGAGCCGGTGGGTAGCCCGCCCCGGCCGCGGCGCCGGCGGGGGCGCCGTAGTCGTTGCCGCCGTATCCGCCACCGGACGCGTTGCCGTAGCCGTCACCGGAGGACGGCGCGTTGCCGTAGCCGCCGCCCGAGGACGGCGCGTTGCCGTAGCCGGCGGCGCCGTAGCCGGCCGGCGCGGCGGGCTCGTCGCCGTAGCCGCTGCCGGCCCAACCGCCGCCCTGGCCGGCGGGAGCGCCGTACGGCTGCGGGGGAGCGCCGTACGGGTCCGGCGGGACGTCGTCGACCACCGGGCGGTGCATCATCGTCGGGGCGTCGCCGAGACCGGCGCCGCCGACCATCGTCGGAGCCGCCCCGGCCGGGTTGACCACACGGGTGTGGTCCTCGGCCCCGCGGTACGCGCCCCGGGCGGCGGGCACGGCGCCGGCGGCAGCGGCCGGGCCGTCCTCGGCGTCTTCACCGTTCTCCTTGCGCCGCATCCAGAGCAGCACGATCGTGCCGACACCGGCGGCGACGAGGAGACCGCCCAGCAGGATGATCAGCAGCGAGCCCATGCCGCCCGAGTCCGCGTTGCTGGCGTTGGTCGGGGCGGCCGCCGCGGCGTCGGCCGACTCCTCGGCGACCTCCTCGGTCACCTCCTCGGTGGGCGCCGCCTCCACGGACGCCGATGGCGTGGCGCTCGGCGTGGTCTCGGCCTTGATCGCGAGGGTGAGCCGTTGGCCGGTGATGGACTGCCCGGCAGAGGCGTTCAAGCTTTTCGTGGTGGTGACGTTGTCGAAGCTCGCGCCGATGTCGATGCGGCCGGGAGCGATGGGCTTGCTGGTGGTGCCGGTGAAGCGGAAGTTGCCATTTCCGTCGGCGATGGTGTCGAAGCTGCCGCCCTTCGCGTCCTTGAGGGCCACGTAGGCGTTCGGCACCGCTTCGCCGCCCTGGTTGACCACCTTGCCGGAAATCGACTTCACGGTCTGCGCCTGCGTCGGCTCCGGGGCGGCCTTGCCCTTGACGCTGAGCTGGAACGTGGCCGTGTCGGGACCCGAGTCGGCCTCGACCGCGACGGTGACCGTGACGTTGGCGTCGGTGGCGTTGTCGTTCGCCTTGATCGTCACCAGTTGCGACTTGGGCAGGTTCGGCGGGTTGAAGCGGAGCTCGTCGCACCCGCGGGAGCAGGTGACGCCGGAGGGCAGCCCGGAGAGGCTGATCCGGGCGGTCTCGTCGTTGTTGCGCGGCGTGACGGTGACGGTGACCGTGGCGTCGCTGCCGGCGTTGACGGTGACCGAGCCGGGGGTGACCGCCACGTCAGCCGCGAACGCGGGGGTGGGGGGGACGGTGAGCAGGGCGCCGACAACCAGCGCCACGACCACACCGGCCCGCTGCTTCCAGGCACGTCGGTGTGTTGACACGTCCACCGCCCTTCCGGACTGACTTACCCTCCACGGCCGGCGGGCGCCGGGCCGGGAATCATCACGGTACGAATACGCCGTCGGCAACTATGCCTTGTCTGACCGGATCAGCGCGACCCAGGGCCGGCGTGATGCGCGCTGCGCGTGGGTCGTATCGTCCCGTCGTGTCCTCTCCGCACGTTAAGTCCGCCGCGGTCGCGGCGGCGTTGTCGGCGCTCGACGAGGGGCGTACGCCTGATCGGTCGGTGTACCGAGGGGCGGTCCGTGCCCTGTTGACCGCCCTCGCGGAGCGCGCCCCCGGCCGATCGGTGGAGGTGCGTGTCCCACCTTACGGTGCAGTTCAGTGCGTTTTGGGTCCTCGACACACCCGTGGCACCCCGCCGAACGTGGTGGAAATGGACCCGGAGACCTGGCTGCGGGTCGCCACCGGTCGCCTCGACTGGGCCGAGGCGGTCACGGAGGGTCGCGTACGGGTGAGCGGGACCCGGGCGGATCTTTCCCCGTACCTGCCGCTCTAACTGCGACGATGATCGGCGTCCGGTGACGGCCCGCAGCCATTTCGTGACTTTCTGTGTCGCTTCGGGTTCGCGTACACTGTCAGGCGACGACAGTGGTCCCGGCCGAACAGTGCGGATCCCGCGATCCCGCGAGGCCAGTCCAGCATGAGGGAGCGGCAGGTGCCCCGAGGCGATGGCCGGCTGAGCCACGACCTTGATCCCCAACGTCCCGGCCCCCAGGACGCGTGCGGCGTCTTCGGCGTCTGGGCGCCCGGCGAGGAGGTCGCCAACCTGACGTACTTCGGGCTGTACGCGTTGCAGCACCGGGGGCAGGAGGCGGCCGGCATCGCGGTCAGCGACGGCTCGGGCGTGGTGGTCTACAAGGACCTCGGCCTGGTCGCCCAGGTCTTCGACGAGCCGACCCTGGCCAGCCTGCGTGGGCACGTCGCCATCGGCCACGCCCGCTACTCGACGACCGGCGCCTCGAACTGGGAGAACGCCCAGCCGACGATCCGGTCCACCACCTCCGGCACGACGATCGCGCTGGCCCACAACGGCAACCTGGTCAACACCGCCGACCTCCAGCGGGAGGTCGGCGAGCGAGGGCTGGTCGCCGACGGCGCCACCAACGACACCTCCCTCGTGACGATGCTGCTCGCCAGCCGGCCGGACCTGTCGGTCGAGGCCGCCGCGCTGGAGGTGCTGCCGCGGCTGCGCGGCGCGTTCAGCTTCGTCTTCATGGACGAGTCGACGCTCTACGCCGCCCGCGACCCGCACGGCGTCCGCCCGCTGGTGCTCGGCCGGCTGGAGCGCGGCTGGGTGGTCGCCAGCGAGACCGCCGCACTGGACATCGTCGGCGCGAGCGTGGTCCGCGAGGTCGAGCCCGGGGAGCTGATCGCGATTGACGAGGACGGGCTGCGCTCCACGCGGTTCGCGCCGCCGGAGCCCAAGGGCTGCCTCTTCGAGTACGTCTACATCGCGCGTCCGGACGCCACCATCGCCGGCCGCAACGTCCACGCGGCGCGGGTGCAGATCGGCCGTCAGCTCGCCAAGGAACATCCGGTCGAGGCCGACCTGGTGATCCCCGTGCCGGAGTCCGGCACGCCGGCCGCCATCGGCTACGCCGCCGAGTCCGGCATCACGTACGGCGCCGGCCTGGTGAAGAACCCGTACGTCGGGCGGACCTTCATCCAGCCGTCACAGACGCTGCGCCAGCTCGGCATCCGGCTCAAGCTCAACCCGCTCCGCGAGAACGTACGCGGCAAGCGGCTGGTGGTGGTCGACGACTCCATCGTCCGTGGCAACACCCAGCGGGCCATCGTGCGGATGCTCCGCGAGGCCGGCGCGCTGGAGGTGCACGTCCGCATCTCCTCCCCGCCGGTGACCTGGCCGTGCTTCTACGGCATCGACTTCGCCACCCGGGCCGAGCTGCTCGCCAACGGGCTGGACAACGAGGGAGTCCGCCGGTCGATCGGCGCCGACACCCTCGGGTACGTCTCGCTCACCGGCCTCATCGCGGCCACCGAACAGCCGAAGAGCCGACTCTGCCGGGCCTGTTTCGACGGTGAGTACCCGATCGAGCTGCCCGCCGCGAACCTGATCGGGAAGCACGTCTTGGAGGGGGTCGGCCGGCGGGTCACCGCCGAGACCTCCGAGCAGCGCGGCCTTCCGGTCGTCGTAAGCACCCACCACCCGTAGCACCACCGGGTGCGGCCCGGCCGGCGCCGGTCCGCATCGGAACCACCAAAGGGGAGAACCGTGACGCACGTGTCCGAGCGCAGCGGCGCAGGAAGCAGCCCGACCGGCGCTGGCGGCGACCGCCAGCCCTGGACGGCCGGCACCGGCCGCCCGGCGCGCAAACGCGCGGTCTCGTACGCGGACGCCGGGGTCTCGATCGAGGCGGGTGACCGGGCGGTCGAGCTGCTGAAGTCCAAGGTCAAGCAGACCCGGCGGCCCGAGGTGATGGGTGACCTGGGCGGCTTCGCCGGCCTGTTCCGGCTGGACACGCAGAAGTACAAGAACCCGATCCTCGCCTCGTCCACCGACGGCGTGGGCACCAAGCTGGTCATCGCGCAGCAGATGGACATCCACGACACGGTCGGCATCGACCTGGTCGCGATGGTGGTGGACGACCTGGTGGCCTGCGGCGCCGAGCCGCTGTTCCTGCTGGACTACATCGCCACCGGCGAGGTCGTCCCGGACAAGGTCGCCGAGATCGGCGCCGGCATCGCCGACGGCTGCCGGTACGCGGGCTGCGCGCTGCTGGGCGGCGAGACCGCCGAGCACCCGGGCGTCCTCCGCCCGGACGAGTACGACATCTCCGCCACCGGCGTCGGCGTGGTGGAGGAGAGCGAGATCCTCAGCTCGGAGCGGGTCGAGGTGGGCGACGTCGTGATCGCGATGCGGTCGTCCGGCCTGCACTCCAACGGGTACTCGCTGGTCCGGCACGTCCTGCTCGGCGCCGGCCGGATGCGGCTCGACGTGGTCATCGAGGACTTCGGCCGCCAGCGCACGCTCGGCGAGGAGCTGCTGACCCCGACGAAGATCTACGCGCAGGACTGCCTGAAGCTGATCGCCGAGGCGGAGGTGCGGGCGCTCGCGCACGTCACCGGCGGCGGCATCCCGGGCAACCTGGTCCGGATCCTGCCGGAGCACGTCGACGCGGTGGTCAACCGCTCCACGTGGAAGCCGCAGCCGATCTTCGACCTGGTGCAGTCCAAGGGCCGGATCGAGGACCCGGAGATGGAAGCGACGTTCAACATGGGCGTCGGCATGTTCGCGATCGTCTCGGCCGAGGACGCGGACCGGGCGCTGGCCACCCTCACCGGGCGTGGGGTCGACGCCTGGCAGGCCGGCGAGATCATCGAGGGCTCCGGCAATGTCCAGATGATCGGGCAGCACACCCGCGGATGATCACGCTCTGGTGATCGTACGGGCACCTGATCAGGGCTTCACCCGAGTGGACATCGCCGCCTAGCCTGAAGGGCACCCTCAACGCTGCCGGGCACGCCGTGCCTGGACAGCTCCCCAGGCGCGGCAGAGGAGGGCGATGGCTGCTCGGGGACGGTCGATCGGCGGGATGCGTGGCCTGGCCACCGTCCCGACGTACGTCGTGATGCAGCCCACCACCCTCTGCAACCTCGACTGCGCGTACTGCTACCTGCCGTTCCGGGCGGTCGACCGGCGCATGCCGGTTCCGGTGGCGGAGGCGGTGGCGGCGTCGGTCAACCCGTGGGCGCGGGCCGGCCGTTTCTCGGTGGTGTGGCACGGGGGTGAGCCCCTCGCTGCCGGCCGGGAGCACCTCGCGGCGCTGATCGCACCGTTCGGGCCGGAGGTCGAGCACCACGTCCAGACCAACGCGACGCTGATCGACGACGACTGGTGCCGGTTCTTCGCCGAGCACCGGGTCCGGGTGAGCGTCAGCGTGGACGGGCCGCGGGAGCGCAACGGTGACCGGGTCGGCCGGGGCGGGCGGCCGGCGTACGACCGGATCGTGCGTGGTGTGGAGGCGCTGCGCCGGCACGGGCTGCCCTTCTCGGCGCTGGCCGTGGTGGGCCGCCCGGAGCCCGGTCTCGCCACCGAGCTGTACGACTACTTCCTCGACCTCGGCCCCGACGTGCTGGGCGTCAACATCGAGGAGACCGAGGGCGTCAACACACGGGACAACAGCCACGATCCCGCGGCGGTGACCGCGTTCTGGGCGGAACTGGTGGCGGCCTGGCGCCGGGACCCGCGGATCCACCTGCGCGAGGTCGAGTGGTCGCTGCGGTACGCCGCCGCGGTGCTCGACGGCACCGCCGACGATCTGCTGCCCCGCCGGCTGGACCCGATCCCCACCGTCGGCCACGACGGGTCGGTGACCGTCCTGTCGCCCGAGCTGGCCGGCTTCACCGATCCCCGGTACGGCGACTTCAGCAGTGGCAACGTGCTGGTCACGTCGCTGGCGGAGATCCTCGCCGGCGCCGAGGGGACGCCCTGGGTCGGCGAGTTCCTCACCGGTGTGGAGGCCTGCCGGACGTCCTGCCCGTACTTCGGATTCTGTGGCGGCGGTCACGCCGCCAATCGCTACTTCGAACTGGGGCGTTTCGACGGTACGGAGACCGAACACTGCCGCAACAGCAAGATCCGCCTACTGGAGGGAGTGTTGGAGCATGCCAGAGACCACCGGTCACCGGCAGCCTGAGCGAGCGACGGGGGTCGCCCTGGAGGAGGTCGCCGACCGCGTCCGCGCGGCGGGCCCGGGCCTGTCCGCGTTGCTCCAGGAGGCCGAGGTCGCGCGTCGACTACGTGCGGAGGTGGCGGGTGGCGACGGCGCCAGTGCGGTCTGCGCCTGGAACCACTTCGAGAACATCCCGACCTTCTACAACTGGAACAACCGCCCGCGCTGAACACGGGCGGCCGCCGAGCCAGGGGCCGGCCGGACGGGGTCCGGCCGGCCCCTGGGCTTTCAGTCGGGACGCCGCTGCCGAACGGGCACATACGTGAGCACGCGGGGCTTACCGCGTGCTCAGTTGCGACCGGGGGTCAGCGGGTGGGACGGACCCAGGACTCCGGGTCGTCGTCCGCGTGGTCCTCGTCATCGTCGTCGACATACTCTTTGTAGTCGTCGTCGAAGTCGTGGTCCGACTTGCGGCTGCCGCCGAGTTCTCGCTGCAAGGCGGCGAGGTCGGTGTTCGGGGAGTGGTACTTCAACTCCCGGGCCACCTTTGTCTGCTTGGCCTTAGCACGGCCGCGCCCCATGGCTCGACCCCCTCGCACAGAATGCGGGGCAGCCCGAAGGCGGGCCCCGATGACGTCAGGCATCTCTCGTGGCTCTTACGGTACATGGGGATGCCGTCGTTCGGCACCTCGGGTTACCGTCGACCGGCTCCGCGCGTCGCGGTGGTCCAGCCGTCACACAGTGTACCCGGTAAGGACCGATCGCGTGTGCGCCCGTGACACCGGACAATTCGCCTCGAATAGAGCTTAACGGCGGCGGCAGGGTTCGGGAGGCCGGGGGCGGAACCGGCTGGCGCCGCCCCCGGGACCCGGATCAGGGCAGGTGGATCGTCCGCAGCCGGCCGACCTCCGCCATCCGGCGCTCGGCCAGCCGGTCCGCCGCCACCGCCGGCGGCACGCCCTCGGCGTCGGCGAGCTGGAGGATCTCCCGCGTGGTGTCGTAGATCTTCGTGGCCCGCAGCTTGGCCCGCTCGAAGTTGAAGCCCTCGATCTCGTCGGCGACCTGGATCACCCCGCCGGCGTTGACCACGTAGTCGGGCGCGTACAGGATGCCGCGGTCGGCGAGGACCTTCTCGATGCCCGGGTGGGCGAGCTGGTTGTTGGCCGCGCCGGCGACCACCTTGGCACGCAGCACCGGCACCGTGTCGTCGTTCAGGGCGCCGCCCAGCGCGCACGGGGCGTACACGTCGATGTCGGCGGCGACGAGCGCGGCGGCGTCGTCGGCCAGCGTCACCTGCGGGTAGGTCGTGCGGGCCCACTCCAGGGCCTTCGGGTTGACGTCGGTCGCCACCACCTCGGCGCCGTCGTCGACCAGGTGGCCGACCAGGTACTTGCCGACCTTGCCCAGGCCGGCCACGCCGACCCGCTTCCCGTGCAGCGTCGGCGCACCCCAGACGTGCTCGGCGGCGGCGCGCATGCCCTGGAAGACGCCCCAGGCGGTGAGGACCGAGGAGTCACCCGCGCCGCCGTGCTCGACGCTGCGGCCGGTGACGTACCGGGTCTCGCGGGCGATTACGTCCATGTCGGCGACGTAGGTGCCGACGTCGCAGGCGGTGTAGTAGCGGCCGCCGAGCGACTCGACGAAGCGGCCGTACGCGCGCAGCAGCGCCTCGCTCTTGACCTGCTCCGGGTCACCCCAGATGACCGCCTTGCCGCCGCCCAGGTCCAGACCGGCGAGGGCGTTCTTGTACGCCATGCCGCGGGACAGGTCGAGCACGTCGGCGAGGGCGGCCTCCTCACTCGCGTACGGGTAGAACCGGGTACCACCGAGCGCCGGGCCCAGCGCGGTGGAGTAGATGCCGATGATCGCCTTGAGGCCGGTCTGCTTGTCCTGGCAGAACACGACCTGTTCGTGGCCAGTCGACCCCGGGTCGTCGGTGGTGGCGAATACGCCCATGACTCGCTCCTGGTGTGGGGTGCGGCCTTGTGGGCCGCGGACCTGTGGACGCCGGCGGGATGCTGCCGGTGCCGCTGAGCCTAGTATCGGCCGACGCCGTCCCGCCGTCCCCGGCGCGTGGCGTCCGCAGGCCGGGACCGGCCGTGGTCGCCCGTGGCGCGTCCGGTGCGGTGCGGGCGGGGCTACGTGTCCGACTCGTGGGAGGATCGCGCCGTGCCGTCGCTCTTCGCTTCATACCTGCGCGTGTACGAACCGCTGACCGCCTTTGATCGCGACCGTCAGTCGTACTGGCGGCGCTACGTCGAGCAGGGACGCGCCGTGGCCCCGGTGGAGGGCCCCGGACGGCAGCGGACGTCGGTGATCGAGGCGCTCGGCGCGGGCTGGACGCGCCTGCCGGACCTGCCCGACGAGGCGTACGTCCTGGAGACCGACGACACCCTGCTGGTCTGCCCGTGGAACCTGCGCATCCGGGTGGCGGAGGCGGCGCTGAGCGCGCGGGACGGCGTACCGCCGGTGCTGGCCGACGCCTTCGTGCCCCCGGTGCTGGCCGGGCAGGCCAAGGCGGTGGTGGACGACTGGCGCAGCGGGGCGCGGGTGCTGGAACACGGCGTTCCCCGGGTGCACGAGCAGATCGCCACCTGGGGGGTGCCGCTGCGGTGGTTCGTCCTCTTCGACGCGGAGGAACGGCACCACGTGACCCGGCCGGGCCGGCGGGCGCTGCGCTACCGGACGGAGATCTCCAAGGCCCGCCGTCGCGCGTCCCGCGCTCTGGCGGTGCTGCGCAAGTCCGTCGGTGCGGCGCCGATCACCGAGGCCGTGGAGGAGGCGGCCCGCTGGCTGGAGGAGTTCCACCCGCGGTCGGTGGTGGAACTGGACTACGGCGGGCTGGTCGAGCTGCTCTCCGACGAGACGCTCGCCGCCGACGACTCGCCGGAGCTGGTCGCGGCCGGTCTCAGCGGGCTGTCGCGGGGCGAGGCCGAGGAGGCGTCGGCGGCGTACGACAAGCTGGTGGCGCGCTGGCGGGCGGTGCAGCTGCTCGAGCGGTGCAATTAGCGACATATTGCACGATAACGCGAGGGTCCTTCGTAGTTGACGCATCACGAACCGTGATCATGAGTCCGAATAAGGTACTTTCTGCCGTGTAAAAGTCGCATAATTCGGGCATGGTTCATCCGTCCGTCTAGGGACGTTCGGCCGTTCGGCCCATGTCGGACATCGGGGACTAGCCGGACCATGGGAGACGCGTCGGCCGGCGGGACCCCGGCCGATGTCTATACATGTGGAGGAGTGACCCATGGCATCGCGAACGCACGAACCGGAGCCGCTGCTCACGCCGGCCGAGGTGGCGTCGATGTTCCGTGTCGACCCGAAGACGGTGACCCGGTGGGCCAAGGCGGGCAAGCTGAGCGCCATCCGGACCCTCGGCGGACACCGTCGGTACCGGGAGTCGGAGGTCAGGGCCTTGCTGCAGGGGCAGATCCCGCAGCAGCGCCAGGGGGACTGACCAGCACCGACAGTCAACCAGACGATGTGCGAAGGGCGGCGGACCGATCGGTCCGCCGCCCTTCCGCGTGTCGGCCGACGTTTGCTCCCCGAGCGCACCGGGGCCCGCCGCCGACCGACCGGCCGGCCGGAGAACCTAGTCCTTGATGGTGACCCGGATGCCGACCGTCCCCTGCTCGCCCCGGCGCAGCCGGCTGCCGAGCAGCGTGAGCCGGCCGAGCAGCCGGTACTTCTCCTTGATCAGCGCCCGGACCCGGCGCGTGCCGGCCGGATCGGAGAGCGTGGCGTGACCGGGCACCGAGGGCCCGTGCGGGCGGCCGCGGACATCGCACGGCGCCACCGTCACGTCACCGCTGCGGCGGATCCGCTTCACCTTGCCCGAGTCGGCCACCGTCCACACCGCCAGCGCGTCGCCGTCGCGGACCGCCCACACCGGCGTCGGCACCTCCCGGCCGTCCTTCCGGAAGGTCGTGAGCAGGATGTACTTCTCCGCCGCGAGGCGGTCCAGCGTGGTCACGCCGCCAGGATACGGCCGCTGCGGTCGCGCGACGGTGCGGTTGGGCGTGTCTCCTGGATCGCCGTCCCGGGCCGCCCGGCGAAGATCCGGGCGACACGCCTAACGTGACGGGTGTGATCGGCGAGCCGCGCATCGGGGACGTGATCGGGGAACTGCTGCGCGACGCCCTCGCCGTGGCGACCGGGGTCGGCCCCCGACCGCTCGTGGGCGGTCGACTGCCCCGCCCGGTCATCGAGATCATCGAACGCGACGACGGCCTGGTCAACGGTGCTCCGGCCGCGCACTACCTCGACGGGCCGGAGCACTGGCAGCCGTACGACCACCGGGCGGTCGACCGGGCCCGCGGCGCCACCCTGGACGTCGGTGTCGGGGCGGGCCGCATCGCGCTGCTGCTCCAGGAGCGGGGCGTACCGGTGACCGGACTGGACACCTCGGCGGGCGCGCTCGACGTGTGCCGCCGCCGGGGCGTACGCGACCTGGTGCACGGGACGGTCGACGCGCACGTCGCCGACGGGCGGCGCTACGACACCTTCCTGCTGCTCGGCAACAACCTCGGCCTGATCGAGGGGCGCGAGCGGGCACCCGGCTTCCTCGCCGCGCTCGCCGCGCTCGCCCGCCCCGGCGCGCAGGTCATCGCCCACGGCACCGACCCGTACGGCACCCGCGACCCGGTGCACACCGGATACCACGAGCGCAACCGCCGCCGGGGCCGCCTCGGCGGGCAGCTCCGGCTGCGGCTGCGCTACCGGGAACTGGGAACGCCCTGGTTCGACTACCTGGTGTGCTCGGCCGAGGAACTGGGCGCGCTGGTCCACGACAGCCCCTGGCGCCTGACCGACGTCGACGACCAGGACGCCCCGTACTACCTGGCGACGCTCCGCCTGCGCGGGCGGTAGGACGGCGTCCTCACACCTGGACGGTCGGGGGGAGCGGCTCGGGAGGCAGGCCGCCGTCGCCGTCGACCACCGTGTCCGGGGTGCCGTCCTCGTCCAGGTCGACCATCGTCACGTCGACCGTGCCGTCGCCGTCGGTGTCGAACTGGAACAGGTCCGCCCTGCCGTCCCCGTCGGTGTCCACCACCCACACGTCGGTGCGGCCGTCGTTGTTGGTGTCCGCGCGCAGCAGGTCCACCCGGTCGTCCCCGCGCGTCTCGACGGTCTCCGCCGGGCCGACGGCGTCCGTGGTCTCCGGTGACTGGCTCATCTCGTCGTCCTCCTTCGATCGATGCCCCGACAAGTACCCGGACCGTCCCGGCGCCACGCCTGCCGGCGCGGGCCGGCCGGGGACGTCGACGCAGGCCCTAATAGGGTCGGCCGCATGAGCGAGTCGAACAGGCGGAGAGGCGCGGGCGAACCCCGTGGCGCCGCCCGAGGCAGGGAGGCGTCATGAACGACCGCTGTGTCGTCGTCGGGGCCGGCACGATGGGGCTCGGGATCGCGTACGTGGCGGCCGGGGCCGGGTACTCGGTGGAACTGGTCGAGGTCGACCGGGCGCGGGGCGAGGCCGCCGTGGCCCGCCTGGGCGAGCTGTGGGACCGGGCGGTGGGCCGCGGCAGGCTGACCGCCGAGCAGGCGGCGACGAACGGGTCGCGGATGACCCTGCGCGGCGCGCTCGCCGAGGTCGCGGAGGGGCCGGACGTCGTCGTGGAGGCCGTACCGGAGCGGACCGACCTCAAGCGGACCGTCCTGCGTGACGCCGAGGCGCTGCGCCCGGCGCTGCTCGGCAGCAACACCTCCAGCATCTCGATCGCCGAGCTGGCCGACGGGCTGGCCAGCCCGGACCGCTTCCTCGGCCTGCACTTCTTCAACCCGGTCTGGGCGATGGCGCTGCTCGAGGTCGTGGTCGGCCCGGCCACCGCGCCGGAGACCACCGACGCGGCCGTCGCGCTCGCCGGCCGGTTGGGCAAGGACCCCGTCGTCGTACGCGACATGCCCGGCTTCGCCACCTCCCGGCTCGGCGTCACGCTGGGGCTGGAGGCGATCCGGATGGTCGCCGACGGGGTTGCGAGCCCGGCCGACATCGACAAGGCGATGGTGCTCGGATACCGGCACCCGGTCGGCCCGCTGGAACTCACCGACCTGGTCGGCCTGGACGTCCGGCTGGACATCGCGCGTACCCTCCAGGCCGCGTACGGCGACCGGTTCGCGCCGCCGCCGCTGCTGGTGGAGATGGTGGCCGCCGGCAGGCTGGGCAGGAAGTCCGGACAGGGCTTCTACCGCTGGGAGAACGGGGCCAAGGCGTGACCGGGCTGCGCGTCGAGGAGCACGCCGACCGGGTGGTCGCCACGCTGGACCGCCCGGAGAAGCGCAACGCCATCGACGCCGACCTGGTGCGGAGCCTGCACGAGTTGTGCGCCGCGCTGGAGGCGCGCCCCCGGCTGCTGCTGCTCACCGGCGGCGCGGAGGGCATCTTCGCCGGCGGTGCCGACATCGGGCAGCTCCGGGAGCGGGGTCGCCTGGACGCGCTGGCCGCGATCAACTCCGCCGTGTTCGCCCGGATCCGGGCGCTGCCCATGCCGACCGTCGCCGCCGTCGACGGACCGGCCCTGGGCGGAGGCGCCGAGCTGGCGTACGCCTGTGACCTGCGGGTCTGCACGGCCCGTGCGGTCTTCGGGCAGCCGGAGGTGCGGCTGGGGATCCTGGCCGGCGCCGGTGCGACCCACCGCCTGCCGGCGCTGGTCGGGGAGGCGCGGGCCAAGGAGCTGCTCTTCACCGGCCGGCGGGTGGACGCCGACGAGGCGCTGCGGATCGGACTGGTCAACCGGGTGGTCGCCGAGCCGGCCGACCTGCTGCCGACGGCTCACGGCCTGCTGGACGAGATGGCGAAGGGTTCCGCCCTGGCGCTGCGGCTCACCAAACTGGCGGTGGACGCGCCGGCCGCCGCCCACCCGCAGCTGGACCTGGTCAGCCAGGCGGTGCTCTTCGAGGACGAGGAGAAGCACCGGCGGATGACCGAGTTCCTGGAACGCCGCCGCGACCGCTGACACGGAGACGGCCGCACCGGTTCACCCGGTGCGGCCGTCGCGGTCCGTTCGGCGGCTCAACGCCGCAGCTGCACCCCCGCGTCGGCGAGCGCACGGATCACCGCGGCCGACTCACCGAAGCCGATGATCAGGACGGCGTCGGCCCCGAAGGACTTGATCTCCTGGGCGCCGGACGTGAAGTCGACCGGCTTGGCCTTCGCGTCCTCCGGCGGCTCGTACGTGAGCAGCTTCAGCCGGTCCGCGCCGATGCCGGCCTTCTCCAGCTCGGCCCGGACGAAGCCCTGCAGGCCTTCACCGTAGGAGTCCTTACGGGCCACGATGGCGATCTTCTGCGGGCCGTCCCGCATGATCACGTCGGCGAGCGCCCGACCCTGGAGGCTGTCCGGCGGGGCCGTCCGGAAGTAGAGACCCTTGTCGTCCAGGTCGGTCAGGCTGGCGTCGGTGTTCGACGGGGAGAACAGGACCAGGCCGGCCTTCACCACGTCCGGCAGCACCTCCCGGGAGATGCCCGAGCCGCCCGCGCCGATGATGACGTGTACGCCGGCCTCGACGTGGCTGGCCACGGTGGCCTTGGCGACCGCCGGGTTGGTGCCGTCGTCACCGTCGATCCAGGTGACCGGGTCGCCCAGGGCGCCACCGGCGGCGTTGATCTCCTTGATGGCCAGCGCGGCTCCGGCGGACAGCGGAGGGTTGGCGATCGCGAGGTCACCGGTCTTCGGCAGCAGACCGCCCAGCACCAGCGGGGAGCCGTCGTTGCGGTCGGCCGCGCCGGTGCCCTGCTTCTTCGGCCGCGGCGGAGCCTTGGTGCTCGCCCCCGACTCGAGGCCGGCCCCGACGAACTCGGTCTTGCCGTCGTTGATCTGCTGCCCGTCGAAGTGCAGCGTGGCGTAGCTGGCCGTGGACGGCTCACCGGCGTCGGTGAAGCCGGCCCGGGTCAGGGAGACGCTGCGGTACTCGATGTCCTGCCCCTTGCGGGCCAGATCGAGGCAGCTGGCGGCCGTCTCGCAGCGCTGCCCGCCGTTCGTGACGCCGACGATCTGCTTCGCGATGGCGGCCGGGTCGGTGCTGCCGGCCAGCTGCGCGGCGAGCGCGCTGATCAGCACCGCGTCGTACGCCTCCGCCGCGTAGAGGAAGTCCGTCAGGTTCGGGTCGACGGCCAGCAGCCGGCGCTTGAAGTCCTCCGGCAGCGGCGTCAGCGGGGTGGTGCCCTTCATACCGTCGACCAGACCGGCCCGCTCCTTCAGCTCTGCGGCGTAGGAGTTGAGCATGTTGCCGTCGGTGCCGTAGAGGCGCACCTGGGTGTTGGTGCTGCCCTCTTCGGGCTTGTCGGTCCCGCAGGCGCTGGTGGCGAGCAGGAACGTCGCGCAGGCGGCCAGGGTGGCTGCCCGCGAGGCGCGTGAGATGAGCATGGTCGTCCTTCCTCCGCGAAGGTCCGCTGCGCAGATTAGCGTGCCCGGCTTTCCCGCGGGACCGTGGCCGTGCCTCAATCCGCAGGTAGGCCCCTTGCTCACGGAGAGTTACGGCCCGGCGGGCGCTTGACGGCCCGTCCTACCGTGCCCTGCGTGACCGATTCACCACAGCAGACGCAGGAGGACGCCGCAGCGGTGCTCCGCTCGGCGCTGGCCGGCGACGGGGAGGCGGTCTGCGGCACCTTCGACGCCGTCGTCGACCGGTCGGGCCTGGCCGGCGCGTACGGGGTCGCGTGGTGTCTCGCCGCGACGATGGTGGGCCAGCCGACCGGTTCCGGCACCTGCGCCCTCGACTTCCCCGGCATCGACGAGGCCGGCTACGACACCCGCTGGGTGGCGCGCTTCGTGAGCGCGTACGCCAACTCCGACGCCGACACCGGCGCGGCGCTGTTCGGCGCGGCGGCGGCCGACGGGCTCCTGCCGGACTGCCTGCTCACCCTGGCCGGGTCGACGGTGGCCACCCTTCGCAGTCGCGCCGGGTAGCGCGGCGCCCGTCGGGGGGCGGGCGCCGCGACACCTCGGCCGGTGCCGCCGTCGCGGGGTTGACGCGTCACCTCGTCCGTCGTCCGCCGCCCGTGATAGGCCTGTGCACATGTCCGAGGCGATGCTGAGCAAGGTCCGCAAGCTGCTGGCCAAGGCGGAGGACCCGGCCTGCACACCCGCCGAGTCGGCGGCGTTCATGGCCAAGGCGACCGAGCTGATCGCCCGCTACGGCGTCGACCGTGCGCTGCTGGCCGCCCGCGACCCGGCCACCGACCCGGTCGGCGACCGGGGGGTCGAGGTCGTCGCCCCGTACGCCCGGGACAAGGCGGGCCTGCTCGCGGCCGTCGCCGATCCGCTGCGCTGCCGCTGCGTACGCCGTCGGCACGGCAGCGGCTTCGCGATGCACCTCTTCGGCTTCGCGAGCGACCTCGAACGGGTCGACCTTCTCTTCACCTCACTGCTGGTGCAGGCCGCGCACGGCCTGGCCGGCACCCCGGTCCCGCCGGACGAGCACCCCGCCGCGTTCCGGCGGTCCTGGCTGGCCGGGTTCGCGCAGGTGATCGGGGAGCGGTTGCGGGCGGCGGAGGTGGCGGCGGCGAGCGACTCGGGTGAGCCCTCCGTCGCGCTGGTCCTGGCCGACCGCTCCGACCGGGTGCAGCGCCGGCTCGCGGAGGTCTACCCGCGGCTTCGTACGGCCCCGAGGCGGCGGCTGGCCGGGACCGGATTCCGCTCCGGTGCCACCGCCGGCCACCGCGCCGACCTCGGCGGTCGCGGTGTCAGCACCGGCCCTCGCCCGGGTATCGGCCGCTGAGGCGATGCTCAGCCGGCGACGCGCTTCGCGACGACGCTCGCGTAGCGGGAGAGCAGCTCGTGCCAGCCGGCGGTGAGTGCCTCGCGGTAGCCCTCCGCCGCCGTGCCGTGCCGGTCGAAGTGCCGGTGCTCCAGCTCCACCCGGGTGCCGCCGGACGGGTCCGGCTGGAACAGCGCCTCGACCTCGCTGGCCTGGGAGGGGTCGGGGACCGGGACGCGGTCCGCGCCGATCTGCCAGGTGAAGACGAGCCGCCGGGGCGGGTCCCAGGTCAGCACGCGGCCCCAGTCGTTCCGGAAGCCGTACGGGCCGATTTCGTAGAGCATGCCGCCGGCCCGGGGTTCCATGCCCAGCTCGGTGAGGAGACCGGGCCCCGACCACGTGTACTCCGTCACCCACCAGTCGGTCATCGCGCCGGTGAACACCCCGAACGCCTGCTCGTCGGAGGCGGGAACGAGGAGTGAGCTGCGGAGCGAGAACCGTTCGACGTACTGCCGGATGCCGGCCGGATCGGGCATCTCCTGTCCCATAGGCCCGGACCATACCGGCTGATGCCCGGGTGTGCGACTTAGCGGTGCTGCCCGGTTCCGGACACCCCCCGGGACGCCGGTTCGTACACCGGGTCTCCGGCCGGATGGGCGGACGGAATTCGGGTAAGCGCGCCCGACCGTCCTTGGCAGCCGGTGCGTGGAGCGGAGCGGGGAGCATGAGTGACGAGAGGCAGGAGCGGGGCGCGGACCGGCCCGTCGACGGGCCGACCCGGTGGCGGGTGAGCACCGAGCCGGCCCGTCGGGACACGACCCCGCCGGACGCGGACTCCGAGCCGGACGTCCTGCTCGACGTGCCGGAGGTGTCGGTCGACTCGATCCGCCTCGCGGTGGACGGGCTGGACGCCGACCTCTCCCTGCGCGCCCGACTGGCCAACCTGCTCCAGATCGACGCCGGGGTCCGCGTCCACCTGCGGAAGGTCGAGCTGGACATCACCGGTGTGCAGGCGGAGGCGCTGCTCAAGGTACGCCTCGAGAAGCTGGTGGAGATCCTCGACCGCGCGCTGACCACGATCGACCGCAACCCGCAGATCCTCGAAACCCTGTCGGGGACGGCCAGCGCCTCCATCGACGACGTGAACCGTGCCGCGCAGCAGGTCATCGGTGACCAGCTCGCGGCGACGGCCCGCCAGCTCTCCGGCGCTCCCGCCGAGGCGGTCCGCGGCACGGGGTCCGTCGCCCGTGCTGCCGGCGAGGCGGCGAGGGGCGTCACGGAGGCGACCCGTGCCGGCGGTGCGGCGACCCGACCTGGCGGCGAGGCGGCCGGCCGGGCCGTTGGCGGGGCCGGCCAGACTGCCGGCGGGGTGGGCCAGGGCGCGGGTGGCCGCGGCGGCGGAGCAGCGGACCGTGGGGCCGGCGAGCGGGGCGAGCCGGAGGGCGGCGGTGCCACCGACGAACTGGGTCAGCGGACCGGGGCGATCGGGGCCGTCGCCGACCGGACGCTCCGGGAGCAGGCCGCCGGACGTCCGAGCGGTACGGGTCAACCGGCCGGCGAGGGGCGTCCGACCGGTCCGACCGCACCCGGCCCCGGTGGTGGCCCGGGTCAGGGCGGCCCGGGCGGCCCGGGTCAGGGCGGTCCGGGTCGGGGCGGTCCGGGTGGGGAGTCGGCAGCGGGCAGGGAACCGCAGGAGGAGCCGGGTGAGGGGCCGCCGAGCGCCGCGCAGTTGGCCGAGCAGGCCAGCGAGACCCTGCGACAGGTGGGCCGGAGTGTGTGGGAGGCGATCCAGGGCGGGATCAGCCAACGCCGGAACCAGTGACCTGGTGGTCGTCTCCGCTTGATCACTCCATGCCGCCGGCGTCGCGGCTTCCAGCCGCCGGAGAAACCTCATGCCGCCGATCCGGAGTCGATCCTCTTCCTACGCCTTGCGGTCGGTGCAGCAGCCGTCGGCGCAGCCCGAGGGTTGGCCGGTGGCGTTGTCGGAGACCGGCAGCGGTGCGCAGTCGTCGCAGTGCTCGCCGCGCCACGCCGCCACGCCTTCCCGCACCGCGACGCCAGCGATGACGAGCCCGGCGATCGGGTCGGCCCAGGACCAGCCCCACAGGGCGTTGAGGGCGAGGCCGACGAGGAGCACCGCGGACAGGTAGGTGCACAGCATCGTCTGGGTGGAGTCGGCCATGACGGTGGCGGAACCGAGCTCCCGGCCGGTGCGCCGCTTGGCCCGCACCAGCAGCGGCATCACGATCAGCGACGCCACGGCCAGACCGATGCCGGCGGGGCTGGCGTCGGCGTCGCCGCCGGCGAGAAGCGAGCGGAGGGCGTCGAAGGTCACCCAGGCGGCCAGGGCGAAGAACGACAGGCCGATCAGCCGTAGCGCCCGGCGCTCGCGGTCCTCCGGCACGCGGGAGCGGAACTGCCAGATGAGTACGGCCGCGCTGGACACCTCGACGAACGAGTCCAGGCCGAAGCCGATCAGAGCCGTGGAGGACGCCGCCGCCCCGGCGGCGACGGCGACCAGACCCTCGATCAGGTTGTAGCCGGCGGTGGCGTAGGCCAACCACAGGCTGCGCCGGGACAGCACCGCCCGACGCTCCGGCGTCAGCAGGGACGCGCTCATTGGTGCACCCTTGTCTCACTCGAGCTGATGTTGGTTCGAGTGCACCGGTGACCGTCGGGCCATCGCCCAGCTCGCTCGATCTTTGA
>NZ_JBEYSU010000038.1:0-52884 GCF_040704235.1 Micromonospora sp. NPDC047707 | reverse complement strand
CCACGGCGAGCAGACACCGCGTCACCCTGCCCGCCACGGCGGTGGATGTCATGCCGCCACGCCGTCCACAACAGACCTTCTCAAACACGCTCTTAACACCCGCGCGTTAAGAAGGGGCCCTTCCTTACACCCGTGGAACGTGGCGCCGGCAGCCCTGACAGAATGCCGGGGCAGAGACATTCCGCAGACGAGGGAGACGCACGTCGTGATCCGTACCCATGACGCCGGCAGCCTGCGCGCGACGGACGCCGGCACCACGGTGACGCTCGCCGGCTGGGTGGCCCGCCGGCGCGACCACGGCGGTGTCATCTTCGTCGACCTGCGGGACGGCTCCGGCGTGGTGCAGGTCGTCTTCCGTGAGGAGGACGCGCACGCGCTGCGCAACGAGTTCTGCGTCAAGGTCACCGGCGAGGTGACCCGCCGCCCCGAGGGCAACGAGAACCCGGACCTCGCGACCGGCGAGGTCGAGGTGACGGCCGTCGAGCTGGAGGTGCTGTCCGAGGCGGCTCCGCTGCCGCTGCCGGTCGACGACCAGGTGGAGGCAGGTGACGACGTCCGCCTCCGCTACCGCTACCTGGACCTGCGCCGCAGCGGCCCGGCGAAGGCCATGCGGCTGCGCTCGCGGGCGAACCAGCTCGCCCGGGCCGTGCTGCACGAGCGGGACTTCCTGGAGATCGAGACCCCGACGCTCACCCGCTCGACCCCCGAGGGCGCCCGCGACTTCCTGGTTCCGGTGCGGCTCCAGCCGGGCACCTGGTACGCGCTGCCCCAGTCGCCGCAGCTGTTCAAGCAGCTGCTCATGGTCGGCGGCATGGAGCGGTACTACCAGATCGCCCGCTGCTACCGCGACGAGGACTTCCGCGCCGACCGGCAGCCGGAGTTCACCCAGCTCGACATCGAGATGTCGTTCGTCACCGAGGACGACGTGATCGACCTGGGCGAGGCGATCGTCGGCGCGCTGTGGAGGGACCTGGCCGGCCACGAGATCGCCCGGCCGATCCCGCGGATCACCTGGCACGACGCGATGGCCCGGTACGGCTCCGACAAGCCGGACCTGCGCTACGGCGTCGAGCTGACCGAGCTGACCGACTACCTGCGCGGCACGCAGTTCCGGGTCTTCGCCGGCGCGATCGACGCGGGCGGCTACGTCGGCGCGGTCGTCATGCCGGGCGGCGCGAGCCAGTCCCGCAAGGAGTTGGACGGCTGGCAGGACTGGGCCAAGGCGCGCGGCGCGAAGGGCCTCGCGTACGTGGTGCTCGACGCCGAGACCGGCGAGGCCCGCGGCCCGGTGGCGAAGAACCTCTCCGAGGAGCACCTGGCCGGCCTGGCCGACGCGGTCGGCGCCAAGCCCGGCGACGCGATCTTCTTCGCGGCCGGTGCCAACACCCGGGAGGCGCAGGAACTGCTCGGCGCCGCCCGGATCGAGATCGCCAAGCGGGCCAACCTGGTCGACGAGAGCGCCTGGGCGTTCTGCTGGGTGGTCGACGCGCCGATGTTCGAGCGCACCGACGAGGGGGGCTGGACGGCCGTGCACCACCCCTTCACGTCGCCGAACGCGGAGTGGGTGGACCGCTTCGAGGAGGCGCCGGACCGGGCCCTGGCGTACGCGTACGACATCGTCTGCAACGGCAACGAGATCGGCGGCGGCTCGATCCGTATCCACCGTGGCGACGTGCAGCGGCGCGTCTTCGACCTGCTCGGCATCACGCCCGACGAGGCGCAGGACAAGTTCGGCTTCCTGCTGGAGGCGTTCAAGTACGGCCCGCCCCCGCACGGCGGCATCGCGTTCGGCTGGGACCGGGTCTGCATGCTGCTCTCCGGCGCCGACTCGATCCGGGAGGTCATCGCCTTCCCGAAGACGCGCGGCGGCTTCGACCCGCTGACCGGCGCCCCCACCCCGATCACCGCCCAGCAGCGCCTGGAGGCCGGCATCGACGCCAAGCCCAAGCCGCCGGCGACGGCCCACACCGGCACCGCCGGCCCCGCCGCCCCGGTAGCCGACCCCACCTGACGGCCCTACCCGGCTCCAGCCCGCGTCGATCATGAGGTTGACGGGTGGCGCACGGCGTGTCGCACCCGTCAACCTCATGATCGACAGAGTCGGGGGTGGGGCGGGATGACGCTGCTCGTGGTGGGGGCCAGCGGGTTCCTCGGTCGTGAGGTGTGCCGGCAGGTGGTGGCGGCCGGTCGGCGCGTGGTGGGGACGTACTTCGGCAGCGCGGTCGCGGTGCCGGGTGTCCAGGTGCGCCGGATGGACGTCACGGACCGGTCCGCCGTGCGGGCGCTCCTTGCCGAGGTACGCCCCGACGCGGTCGTCGCCACCCCCTACCGGTACGACGACTGGTCGGTCACCGCCGACGGGGCGGCCCACGTCGCGTACGCCGCCGCCGAGGTCGGGGCGCGGCTGGTGCACCTGTCCAGCGACGCCGTGCACGCCGGACGGCCGACGCCGTACCTCGACGACGAGGCGCCCACTCCGATCTTCCCGTACGGTGCGGCGAAGGCGGCGGCCGAGACCGCCGTACGCGCGATCGACCCCGGTGCCGTGCTGGTCCGGACCTCGCTGATCGTGGGGGAGGGGAGCAAGCAGATCCAGCTCTGCCGGGACGCCCTCGCCGGGCGGGCGGCCCTGTTCACCGACGAACTGCGCTGCCCGGTCGACGTGACCGACCTGGCCGCCGCCGTCCTGGAACTGGTCGACTCCGATGTCGCCGGCCCGTTGAACGTGGCCGGCCCGGACGCGGTGAGCCGCGCCGAGCTGGGGCTGCTGGTCGCCGCGTCGTCCGGTCTGGACCCGGCCGGCCTGAAGACCACCACGAGCGCCGAGTTGGGGCTGCACCGCCCCGCCGAGGTGCGCCTCGACTCGTCCCGGGCGGCCGGCCTGCTCCGCACCCGCCTGCGCGGCGTCACCGAACTTCTGATCGCCTGAACCTCGACCCGCCCGACCCCGGGCCCTGCGCACACTTTCTATGCACAACTCTTGTGCATAGAAAGTGTGCACAACTATTGTGCAGGTATGGCTGAGAGTGAGGGCGCGCGACCGGCGCCAAGCGCGGTGCGGATCGACCACCGTCAGGTCCGGGTGCTGGCGCATCCGTTGCGGATCCGGCTGCTCGGGGCGCTGCGGGTGCAGGGCCCGGCCACCGCCACCACGCTGGCCGAGCTGCTCGGCACCAACACCGGCGCCACCAGCTACCACCTGCGCCAGCTCGCCGAAGTGGGGCTGGTCGTGGAGGATCCCGACCGGGGCACCGGCCGGCAGCGCTGGTGGCGTGCCGCGCACGACGTCACCAACTGGGAGCCCACCGACTTCGACGACGACCCGGACGCCCGGGCCGCCGTCGACTGGATCCAGGCCAACCAGGTCCGCCTGCTCGCCGAGCACGCCGACCGGTGGTTCGCGGTGCAGGACCAGTGGTCGCCGGCCTGGCGGGACGCCTTCGGCATGGGCGACATCTTCCTGACCATCCCGGCCGCCCGGCTCCACGCCCTCGAGGCGGAGCTGTGGCAGGTCCTGGAGCGCTACCGCGAGGAGGCGGACCCGGCCGCGCCGGGTGCCGAGCAGATCCAGGTCTTCCTCGCCGCCTACCCGCTGCTGAAGGGGAAGTGATGACAGGGCTGTCCGTCCGTCAGGTCCGCGCCCGTTACCTCGTCCTGCACGGCCTGCGCTGGCTGCCGGTCGGGTTGCTGATCCCGGTGACGATCCTCCTGATGCAGGAGCGCGGCCTGTCGCTGACTCAGATCGGCGTCGTCGCCGCCGCTCAGGGCCTGCTCGTCCTCGCCCTCGAACTCCCCACCGGCGGCCTCGCCGACGCGCTCGGCCGGCGGCCGCTGCTGGTGGTCGCCGCGCTGGTCAACCTGCTCTCCACCGGTCTGCTGGTGGTGGCGGACACCTTCGCGCTGCTGGTCGCGGTCTGGGCGCTGCAGGGCGTCTACCGCGCCCTGGACAGCGGTCCCCTCGAATCCTGGTACGTCGACAGCACCCTCGCCGCCGACCCGGACGCCTCGTACGAGAAGGGGCTCAGCCAGGGTGGGACGGTGCTCGGTTTCAGCATCGCCGCGGGCGCGCTGGTCAGCGGCGGACTGATCGCGCTCGGGCCGCTCGGGCCGGTCAGCGCCCTCACCGTACCGGTCGTGGCGGCCCTGGCGCTCCAGGTGGTGTCGCTGGTGGCGCTGCTCGCGTTGCTGGACGAGCGTCGGCCCGCCGCCGCCGGCGCCGCGGCGCTGCGGTCCTCACTCGCGATCGCCGGGCCGATGGTCGGCCAGGCGTTCGGGCTGCTGCGCCGCTCGCGGGTGCTCGCCGCCCTGGTGGTGGTCGAACTGTTCTGGGGCTTCGGCATGGTGACCTTCGAGAACCTGCTGCCGGTCCGCCTCGCCGACGTCGTCGGTGACCCGGACCGTGCGGCGGCTCTGCTCGGCCCGGGCAGTACGGTCGCCTGGCTCGCCTCGGCTGCCGGCGCCGCGCTCGTCCCGCTGCTCACCCGCCGGCTCGGCGCGGCGCCCACCGCCATGCTGCTGCACGTCGTGCAGGGTGCCACGGTGGTCGGCATGGGCCTGTTGGGCGGTCCGGTCGGGGTGCTGATCGCCTACTTCGCCTGTTACGCCGTGCACGGCGCGGCCAACCCGGTGTACAAGGGGCTCGTCCATCGTCAGGTCGACGGGCCGAACCGAACCAGCGTGATCTCGCTGACCTCGATGATGGGGATGCCCGCAGCGGCGCTCGGCGGGGTGGTGCTCGGCTTCGTGGCCGACCGGGCCGGCGTGACCACCGCGATGCTGGCCGGCGCGATGGCGCTGGCCCTCGCCGCGGCGTTCTACGTTCCCGCCCGGCAGGCGGCGCGGCGCGACAGGTCGCGGTCGGACGTCCCGCTCGACGCCGCGCCGGCGCCGGACGCGCCCGTGTCCACACGTTAAAAAGGGGCCCTTCCACTACCGCAGGCGTTAAGAAGGGGCCCTTCCTTTCACGCGAGGTGGGCGGTCGGCCCGGGCGACGCGGCGCCGATCCAGGGTGGAGATTGACGGACGGACCGATTGGGTACATCCCGGCCGACCTACTGGGACCCCCCTCACCGGAGGAACGCCATGCTCGCCATTCTCGCGGCGATCGTTTTCGGGTTCGCCCTGCTCCTCGACCTGATGGACACCAACTTCGGCGCGCCGGACCTGTTCAACTGGAACACCCTCGTACTCATCGGGCTGCTGCTGCTCTCCCTGTACCTGGCCGGGGTCGGCCGTGGGCCGGGCGGCGGCGGCGGTCGCTGGTACCGGGGCCGGCGGCCCGGTCGGGGCTGACCGTAACCGATCAGTGAGGGCCCGGCCGGCGGCGCTGATTCCGGCGTCACCGGCCGGGCCCGGTACTGTTCCCGTGATGGAGTCCGACGCCCTCTTCTCCCTCGGAGGCCCCGCCGCCGCGCCCGCCGCGCCGGGGGGCCCGACCGGCGTGGACGGCTTCACTCCGGTCGGGGAGGATTCGCCCCTGGCCGTCCGGATGCGCCCGGCCAGCCTGGACGAGCTGGTCGGTCAGGACCACCTCCTCGCGCCCGGCGCCCCGCTGCGGCAGCTCGTCTCCGGCGCCGCCCCGATGTCGGTCATCCTCTGGGGGCCGCCGGGCAGCGGCAAGACCACGATCGCGCACCTCGTGGCCCGCGCCACCGACCGCCGCTTCGTCGCCATGTCGGCCCTGAACGCCGGGGTCAAGGACGTCCGCGCCGTCATCGAGGCCGCCCGCCGGCAGCGTCGCGCCGGCGGCCCGCAGACCGTGCTCTTCATCGATGAGGTGCACCGGTTCAGCAAGACCCAGCAGGATTCGCTGCTCGCCGCGGTCGAGGACCGGACCGTCACGCTGCTGGCGGCGACCACCGAGAATCCGTACTTCTCGGTCATCTCGCCGCTGCTGTCGCGGTGCGTGCTGCTCACCCTCCAGCCGCTCGACGACACGGCGGTACGCGGCCTGCTCCGCCGGGCGGTCGCCGACGAGCGCGGCCTGCACGGCGCGTTGCCCCTCGACCCCGACGCCGAGGACCACCTCGTCCGGCTCGCCGCCGGGGACGTCCGCAAGGCGCTGACCGCGCTGGAGGCGGCCGCCGCCTCGGCCGCCGCCGTCGGCGCCGACCGCATCGACCTCGGCACCGCCGAGCAGGCGGTCGACACCGCGGCCGTGCGCTACGACCGGGCCGGTGACGCGCACTACGACGTGACCAGCGCGTTCATCAAGAGCATGCGCGGCTCCGACGTGGACGCCGCACTGCACTGGCTGGCCCGGATGCTGGTCGCCGGTGAGGACGCCCGGTTCATCGCCCGGCGTCTGGTGATCTTCGCCAGCGAGGACGTCGGCATGGCGGACCCGGGCGCGCTCGGCGTGGCCACCGCCGCCGCGCACGCGGTGGAGTACGTGGGCCTGCCGGAGGCTCAGCTCAACCTCGCCCAGGCGGTGATCCACCTGGCCACCGCGCCCAAGTCGAACTCGGCGACCACCGCTCTCGGGGCGGCCCTCGCCGACGTCCGGAGCGGCCGGGGCGGGCCCGTGCCGCGCGGGCTGCGCGACGCGCACTACGCCGGCGCCAAGGGCCTCGGCCACGGCGCCGGCTACCGCTACCCGCACGACGACCAGCGCGGCGTGGTCACCCAGCAGTACGTGCCCGACGACCTCGTCGGCACCGACTACTACCGGCCCAGCCAGCACGGTTCCGAACGCGCGGTGGCCGACCGGCTGCCGCTGCTGCGCCGGATCGTCCGCGGGCTTCCGGCCACGGCCGCGCGCCCGCCCGTGGCGGCGACCGCCGGCGGCACGACGGGCAACGGCCGTCGACCCGGGGGGTCGGTCGACGGTGGGGCGCACGAGGGCGGCACGGAAGCCGCCGAGGAGGGTCAGCAGTGAAGTCGCGTGGGGCGGAGCGACCCGAGGACGGCGCCGACGAGCGGCGTACCAAGGGCCGGCGCTGGGGGCGGGGCAAGGCCGAGGCCGAGCCCGAGGAGCCGATCAGCGGCGAGGAGTTCGGCTGGATCGACGACCTGCGTACGGCCAAGGCGCAGCGGACGGAGCTCGGCCCCGGAGGCGGGCCGGCCGGCCCGGCGACGCCGCCGGACCCGTCCGGCGTCGACGGAGCCGCGCGCGGTCCGGCCGCGACGCCTCCGCCGCGCCGTGGCGAGGCGGGGCCACCGCGACCCGGTGCCGCTCCGGGGCCGGGCGCCGCCGAGCCGGCCGGTCTCGCGCGTCGAGGCGACCTCCCCGCACCGGGTGCCCGTCCCGTCCCGTCGGCCGGTTCCGACCCCGCGGCACGCCGGGCGGGCGGGTGGCCGCAGGGCGGCCCCGACGGGCCGGCGCGACCGGTCTCCGGCCCGGGGACCCCGGCCGCCGCGCCACGGTCACAGCCCACGCCACCGCCCTCCGGGCCCCCGGCGGGCGGCCCGCGCCGCGGCGCACCCGCCGGCGCCCAGTCCGGCCCGCCCGCCCAGTCCGGGCCGCGCCGGCCCGCGCCCGCCGACGTACCCGGCCCGCACGCTCAGTCCGGCCCGCCCGCCCAGGCGCCGCATCCGGCGCGATCCGGTGGTCGCGCCGCACCGCCCGGCCCGCACGCGGCCGGCCCGGCGGGTGCCCGAGGCGTTCTGCCGGGCCCCCACACCGGTCCGGCCGATGTGAACGCCCCGGCGCCCGGGGGCCCGCCGGCAGCCCGCCGCCCGGACGCCGGTCGCGCCGGAGCCGACCCCTACCGGTCCGGTGATCTGACCGGTTCGGCGGCCCGGGTGTCCCGGCCCGGTGCGGTGTCGCCGGCCGCCCGTGACGGCGAGTCCCGGCCCGGCCCGGCCGACCCGTACCGGTCCGGTGACCTGACCGGTTCGGCGGCCCGGGCCCGCGTGCCCCGGCCCGGCCCCGCCGCACCGCCCCCGGCCGGCGAACCCCGGCCCGGTCCGACCCGCCGTGGCGCGGCGAACCCCGGGGGGCCCTCGGACGTCGCCCCGGGCTTCGGCCGCCCGCCGGGCGAGGTGTCCGGCGAGCTGCCGGACGTGGCCGCCCGCGGTGGACCCCACCGCCCGCCGGCGGCCGGCGCCGGCCGACGCCCGGCCCCCGGCACCGACGAACCGGTCGTGCCGCGCAGCGGCAACGCGCCGCCGGTGCCCGGCGTCGCGCCGCGCCGGGCCGGCCGGCGGGCCGCCGCCGAGGAGCCGACCGGACCGGCCCACGGTCCACTGCCTGACGCACCGGGCGAGGCCGGCGAGCCCCGTCCCGCGCCGGGACGCCGCGGCGCGCCGGACAGCGCTGCGCCGTCCGGCGGCCTGCCGTCCCCCGGCCTGCCGTCCGGTGGCCGGCGGGCCGCGCCGGAGAGTGCCGACGCGCCGCCGCGCGGGCGGCGGGCCGCCCCGGAGGACGTCGACGCCGCGCCGCGCGGGCGGCGGGCCGCGCCGGAGGTCGCCGACGCCGCGCCGCGCGGGCGGCGGGCGGTACCGGACGACGCCGCGCCCGGCGTCCCGCCGACCGCGGGCACCGAGACACCGGGCCGTCGGGCCGCCGTCGACGGCGAAAACCCACCGGCCACGGAGGGCCGGCGCGGCCGGCCGGAGCGCCCGGCCGACTGGCTCCGGCAGGCCGGACGTACCCCGCACCACACCGACCCCTCGCTGCGGACCATCAACCGTCCGGCGACCCCGCCCGGCTCGCCGGTGGCCCCGCGGAGTGGCCCGCCGGCCGGGCGCCGGGCCGCGAACACCGACGCCGGCCGCGGGCCCGCCGACGGAACCCGCTCCGGATTCGAGCCGCCCGGCGACGGCGCCGACACCGGCCGCGCGCGGCCTGGTCGCGCCCGCCCGGCCGACGGTGCCGCCGCCGGTCCGGCCGCCGCACGTGGCACCGCCCGGCCGGCCGGTCCGACGTCCGGGCCGGGCACGCCCGACCGGCCGCACCCACCGGCCGGGCCCGCCGCCGAGCGCCCCCGTCCGTCCGCCGCCGCCTCCGGTGCCGGACGTGACCGCCGCCCCATCGGACCGGGTGGGGAAGCCCGTCCGCCCCGACCGGAGGGCCCGCCGTCCGTCGGCGCGCGCCCGGACGCCGGGCCGGTCCGGGGCGCCGCGACCCCGCCCCGCCCCGGTGCGCCGACGCCGTCCGCCGCCGGTGGCCCGACCCCGCCCGGCATCGCCCGTCCGGGGGCCGCACCGGGTGGCCCGCGGGGGGCGGCGGTCCCGCCCGGTGCCGTCCGCCCCGGCGCGGCACCGGCCGGTCCGACGCCGCCCGGGGTGGCCCGTCCCGGCGCCCCCGCCGCCGCTCGGGGCGGCGCTCCCGTCCCGGTCCGGCCGCCGGTCGACGACGGCCCGCCGGAGCCGACGTCCGGGGGCCCGCGGCCACCGGCGGGTGTGGCCCGACCGGCCGGCCCCCGGCCCGGCCCGGAGGACCGCTCGTACGGCCGGGCGCTGCCGCCCCAACGGGAGCCCGGTCGACCGGAGCCGTCGGGTGTGTCGCCCGTGCGGCCGGCCGAGCCGGCGCTCGCCCGCGCGGCCGTCACGCCGCCGGTGGGTGCGGCGGCCACGGCGCCGCCGCCGGACGGTCCGCCGCCGCGCCGGCCCACCGAGCCCGACGACGACACACCGAACCCGAGCGGGTCGGATGGCGCCCGGTCGGAGCTGCGCCGGCGGATGCGCGAGCGGCGGCGGCTGCGGATGGCCGTCCTCGCGCTGGTCAGCATCGTTCTGCTCGGGGCGGTGCCGCTCTTCTTCGGGCTCCGGACCCTGAGCCGCGACCCGGCGTTCGACACGCTCGACGAGCTGGACGTGCCGAGCTGGGCGGCGGTGAAGACGGTCGACGACGTGAGCGGCAGTCGCTGGTGCCTGCTCGACTGCCGGCTGCGGGAGCGCACGGTGGAGTCCGAGAAGTCACCGGAGGAGACCGCGCAGGCGTACGAGGCGGCCCTGACCGGGGACGGCTGGCGGCCGTGGAAGGTGACTCCCTGCCCGGAGCAGCCGGCGAAGGGCAGCTACACCTGCTGGCGTCGGGACGAGTTGACGCTGGACCTGTGGGTGCGGGAGCCGACCTGCGTGCCACCGCCGGTGGACGGGGAACCGGCGGTCGTTCCCTCGCCCGACCCGTCGGCCGCAGCGGAGGAGTGCGCCGGCTCGTTGGTGTCGATGAAGGTCCGCAACGCGATCGACGACGACCGTACGCGGCCGCAGCCGAGCACCGACCCGTCGTTGACCGGTGAGGATCCCTTCCCGACGCTGTCCGAGGACCCGCTCGGGGAACTGACACCCTCACCGTCCTGAGCCGGTTTCCATCACGGACGGTAGGGTCTGGGGCTGGCAGGCCCGCCTGCTCCCGTTGGTCCGTCTCGGGGGCGCGCGGCGTGGCTGTGGGTACGACGGTCGCGCGTTCCGGGACGCCCGGCGCCGCGGATTCGGCTTGAGGAGGACAGGCGTGGACTTTGGAGAGGTCGCGGCGCTGATCGCGGCGATCGCGTTCGCGATGCTGGTGTTGATCCTGATGCTGCCCATCCTGCGGCTGCGGCACACCGTGGACGCCGCCACCCGGATGATCAACGACCTCAACGACCGCACCGCCCCGCTGCTCGGCGACGTCAACTCCACGGTGAAGAACGTCAACACCGCGCTGGAGCAGGTGCAGATTTCGCTGGACGGCGTCAACCTCCAGCTCGCAAAGGTCGACACCATGACCAGCCACGCGCAGAACGTCACCGCCAACATCGCCAACCTCGCCACCGTCGTCTCCGCTGCCGCCGCCAACCCGCTGGTCAAGGTCGCCGCCTTCGGCTACGGCGTCCGCCGGGCCGCCTCGGCGCGGCGGCACGCCGAGACCGAGCGTGAGGTTCGCGACACGATCAAGCAGCAGCGACGGGCCGCCCGGCGCGGCAACCGCTGACCCGGGCCGGCGGCGAGCGGGAGGATGAGAGCATGAGGCGGTTGTTCTGGCTCGGTATCGGGCTGGCCGTCGGCGTGGTGGTGGTCCGCAAGGCCACCCGGACCGCGCAGGCGTACACGCCGGCGGGGATCGCGAGCGGGCTGTCGGAATCCGCTGGCAACCTGGTCGAGTCGCTGCGTAGCTTCGTGGAGGACGTCCGGATCGGGATGGCCGAGCGGGAGCAGGAGATCCACGAGGCCTTCGCCCGTGGCGAGGCGTTCGACGACCAGTTCGCCGACCTGCGGGAGGACCCGCGCATCGGCGACCGAGACATTTTCCCGGAGGAACACCAGCGATGAAGACGGCGGAGATCAAGCGGCGGTACCTCGCGCACTTCGAGGCGAATGGCCACACCGTGGTGCCGTCCGCTCCGCTGCCCGCCATCAGCGACCCGAACCTGCTGTTCGTCAACGCCGGTATGGTGCAGTTCGTCCCGTACTTCCTCGGCCAGCAGAGCCCGTCGTACCGGCGGGCGGTCAGCGTGCAGAAGTGCATCCGGACGCCGGACATCGACGAGGTCGGCAAGACCAGCCGGCACGGCACGTTCTTCCAGATGAACGGCAATTTCTCCTTCGGGGACTACTTCAAGGACGGGGCGATCCCGTTCGCCTGGGACCTGGTGACCAAGTCGGTCGCCGACGGCGGCTTCGGGCTGGACCCGGAGCGGATCTGGCCGACCGTCTACCTGGACGACGACGAGGCGTTCGGGATCTGGCGGTCGGTCGGCGTGCCGGCCGCGCGGATCGTGCGCCGTGGCAAGGCGGACAACTTCTGGTCGATGGGCATCCCCGGCCCGTGCGGCCCGTGCTCCGAGCTGTTCTACGACCGCGGGCCCGAGTACGGCCGCGAGGGCGGCCCGGCGGTCGACGAGGACCGCTACATGGAGTTCTGGAACCTCGTCTTCATGCAGTACGAGCGGGGTCCGGGCGCCGGCAAGGAGGACTACCCGATCCTCGGTGACCTGCCGGCGAAGAACATCGACACCGGCATGGGCCTGGAGCGGATGGCGTCCATCCTCCAGGGCGTCGACAACCTGTACGAGATCGACGAGGTCCGGCCGATCCTGGACAAGGCCGCCGAGCTGACCGGCAAGCGGTACGGCGCGCAGTCCGGGCACGTGGCCAGCGAGTCGCACCCGGACGACGTGCGGCTGCGGGTCGTCGCCGACCACGTCCGCACCGCGCTGATGCTGATCGGCGACGGCGTGACGCCGAGCAACGAGGGGCGCGGCTACGTGCTGCGCCGGATCATGCGCCGCGCGATCCGCGCGGTCCGGCTGCTCGGCTGGCAGGAGCGGGCGATGCCCGAGCTGCTGCCGGTCGCCCGGGACTGCATGGCGCCGTCGTACCCCGAGCTGGCCACCGACTTCGACCGGATCGCGGACTACGCGTACGCGGAGGAGGACGCGTTCCTGTCCACGCTGCGCGCCGGCACCACGATCCTGGACACCGCCATCACCGAGACCCGCACCGCGGGCCGGACGGCGATCACCGGCGAGAAGGCGTTCCAGCTGCACGACACGTACGGCTTCCCGATCGACCTCACCCTGGAGATCGCGGCGGAGCAGGGCGTGGAGGTGGACGCCGAGGGCTTCCGCCGGCTGATGGCCGACCAGCGGGCCCGGGCGAAGGCCGACGCGCAGGCGCGCAAGACGGGGCACACCGACCTGTCGTCGTACCGGGTGGTGCTCGACGAGGGCGGGCCGGTCACGTTCACCGGCTACCACGAGGTCGCGCGGGAGTCGACGGTGCGGGCGGTGCTCGGCGCCGAGGGGCCCCGCCAGGCGGCGGTCGAGGGCGACACGGTCGAGCTGGTGCTCGACACCACCCCGTTCTACGCCGAGGGCGGCGGGCAGCAGCCCGACCTCGGCCGGATCACGGTGGGCGGTGGGCAGGTCGACGTCCTCGACGTGCAGCAGCCGGTGCCCGGTCTGATCGTGCACCGGGCCCGGGTCGTCCGGGGTGAGGTGCGTGCCGGCGAGACCGGCTTCGCCGAGATCGACACGAGCCGCCGCCGGGCGATCTCCCGGTCGCACACCGCGACCCACCTGGTGCACCAGACGATGCGCAACTTCCTCGGTGAGTCGGCCACCCAGGCCGGTTCGCTGAACGCGCCGGGCCGGCTGCGATTCGACTTCAACACGCCGACCGGGGTGGCGCCGAGCGTCCTGCGCGACGTCGAGCAGCAGGTCAACGAGGTGCTCCTGGCGGATCTGGAGGTGCACGCGTTCATCACCTCACTGGAGGAGGCGCGGCGCATCGGCGCGATGGCGCTGTTCGGCGAGAAGTACGGCGAACAGGTCCGGGTCGTCGAGGTCGGCGACTACGCCCGGGAGCTGTGCGGCGGCACCCACGTCGCCCGCTCCGGCCAGCTCGGCCTGGTGAAGATCCTGTCCGAGTCGTCCATCGGGTCCGGCGTCCGCCGGGTCGAGGCGCTGGTCGGGATGGACGCGTTCAACTTCCTCGCCCGTGAGCACCTGCTGGTCTCCCGGCTCGCCGAGCTGTACCGGGTGCCCAGCGAGCAGGTCGCCGACCGGGTCGAGCAGACGGTCACCCAGCTGCGGGACGCGGAGAAGGAGCTGGAGAAGCTCCGGGCCCAGCTGGTGCTCGGCGGGGCGGCGGCGCTCGCGGCGCAGGCGAAGGACGTGCGCGGTGTCGCGTACGTCGGGACCGAGGCCCCGGAGGGCGCGGCCGGCAACGACGTGCGGACGCTCGCCCAGGAGATCCGCGGCAAGATCGACCCGGCGCGGCCGGCGGTGGTCGCGGTGGCCGCCCGGGCCAACGGCAAGGCGTCGCTGGTGGTGGCGGTCAACCCCGCCGCCCGCAGCCGTGGCCTGTCGGCGGCCGACCTGGTCAAGGCGGCCTTCTCCGGCCGGGGCGGGGGCAGCCCCGACCTGGCCCAGGGCGGTGGCCTGCCGGCGGCGGAGGCGCCCAACCTGCTCCTGACCGTCGAGAAGGCGGTCGCCGAGGCGTGACACGCTGTCGTACCTGGCCAGGGCGGACCGATCGGTCCGCCCTGGCCCGTCTCCGCCGAGGGGTGACCGTCCGTGATTGAACTGTCTCGGGGAGTGCGGCTCGGTGTGGACGTCGGGCAGGTCCGGGTGGGGGTGGCCCGGTCGGACCCGCACGGGGTGCTGGCCACCCCGCTGGTCACGCTGGCCCGCGACCTGACGGCGGCTCCCGACACGGTCCCGAGCGACGTCGCCGAGCTGGCGGCGCTGGTCGCGGAGCACGAGGCGGTGGAGGTGGTGGTCGGCCTTCCGGTCACCCTCGCCGGACAGCAGGGTCCGGCCGCCGTCCACGCGAGGGCGTACGCTGACCGTCTGGCCGATGTAATAGCGCCCGTGCCGGTAACGCTCACCGACGAGAGGATGTCCACCGTCGTGGCTAGTCGTAGGCTTGCCGAGCGTGGCGTCCGGGGACGACGACAACGCGCGGTGGTCGACCAGGCCGCCGCGGTGGAGATTCTGCAGAGCTGGCTGGACGCGCAGCGGAGGCGGACAGGATGATCGACGATCTGGAGCTCGGGTTCGATGAGCAGGAACGGGGGGAGAAGGGCCGGCATCGGCGCGGCTACGTCCGCAAGCGCAAGAACGGCTCCGGCGGCGGGCGCGGCAAGACCGTCCTGGCCCTGCTGCTGGCCCTGGTCCTGCTCGGCGGTGTCGGCGGCGGTGCCTTCTACGGCTTCGACCGGATCCAGAGCTACTTCGTCACTCCGGACTACGAGGGCGGCGGCACCGGCGAGGTGACCGTCGAGATCAAGCAGGGCGCCCTCATCTCGGACATGGCGGTGGCGCTCTACGACGCGGGGGTCGTCAAGAGCACCAAGGCGTTCGTCGAGGCGGCGGAGGAGAACGCCCGCAGCACCAACATCCAGCCGGGCCTGTACAAGTTGCGCAAGCAGATGAGCGGCGAGAGCGCCGTCGCGGCGATGCTCGACCTGAAGAACCGCGTCGTGAACGGGGTCACCATCCCGGAGGGGCGCTCCGCCAAGAACATCTACAAGCTGCTCTCCGAGAAGACCAAGATCCCGGTCAAGGAGTTCGAGGCGGCGGCGAAGGACCCCATCGCGCTCGGCGTCCCGGACTGGTGGTTCAACCGCGGCGACGGCAAGAAGGCGGCGAAGTCGATCGAGGGCTTCCTCTACCCGGACACGTACGAGATCCCGCCGAACGCGACCGCCGAGTCGATCCTCAAGCTGATGGTGGAGAACTTCGTCGCCGTCACCGGTGAGCTCCAGTTCGCCGACAAGGTGCAGAAGGGCCTGGGCGGCGTCAGCCCGTACGAGGCGCTGATCGTGGCGTCGCTCGCGCAGGCGGAGGCCGGCAACAAGGACGACCTCGGCAAGGTCGCCCGGGTCGCCTACAACCGGGTGTACAAGGGCAACTTCGACTGCGGCTGCCTGGAGATGGACGTCACGGTCAACTACTACCTGGAGCTGACCGGGCAGCCGACCAAGGCGTCCAAGGACATGACCGCGGCCGAGCTGAACAACCCGAAGAATCCGTACAACCGCAAGCTGCGGGGCATGATCCCCGGCCCGATCAACAACCCGGGCAAGGACGCGCTGGCCGGAGCGATGAACCCGCCCAAGGGCAACTGGCTGTTCTTCGTGGCGATCGACAAGGAGGGGCACTCCGCGTTCGCCGAGACCTACGAGGAGCAGTTGCGCAACGAGGCCAAGGCCCGGGAGGCCGGGATCATCTGATGGCGGTCGCGCGACGGGCGGCGGTGGTCGGCAAGCCGATCGCGCACTCGCTCTCCCCGGTGATCCACAACGCCGGGTACGCGGCGGCCGGCCTGGCCGGCTGGTCGTACACCCGGTTGGAGTGCGCGGAGGCGGAGCTGCCGGCCCTGGTCGCCGGGCTGGGCCCGGAGTGGGCGGGGCTGTCGGTGACCATGCCGGGCAAGGAGGCAGCGCTCGCGGTGGCGGCGGCCGCGTCGCCCGTCGCGACCGCCGTCGGCGCCGCCAACACGTTGGTACGGCGTTCGGACGGCACCTGGTACGCGGACAACACCGACGTCGCCGGCATGGTGGAGGTGCTGACCGGGGCCGGGGTACGGCCCGACGCCACGGTGACGGTGCTCGGCGCCGGTGGCACCGCCCGGGCGGCGGTCGCGGCGGCGGCGCGGTTGCGGGCGCGAGCGGTGACCGTGGTGGCCCGGCGCGCGGAGGCGGTCGACGACCTGCGGCCGGTGGCCGGGGCGGTCGGCGTGCCGCTCGCCGGCGCGCCGTGGGACGACGCCGCCGGGCAGGCCACCGCCGACGTGGTGATCTCGACCGTGCCGAAGGGCGTCGCCGACCCGCTCGCCGGGTCGGTGGCGTGGCGACCGGCCACCGTGCTATTCGACGCCCTCTACGACCCCTGGCCGACGCCCCTGGCGGCCGCCGCGCGGGCCGCCGGCTGCCGGATCGTCTCCGGCCTCGACCTGCTGCTCGCCCAGGCGGTCGGCCAGTTCGAGCAGTTCACCGGCGTGCCGGCGCCCCGCGCGGCGATGGCCGCCGCCCTGGCCGGTGCGCGGGGCGACTGACCGCAGGGGTGGGCGGGACCGTCCCCTGTGGGTGTACCGGGAATCCTTAGGCGACGGTTAAGACCCGCTTAGGTCCCGCTGTCGTGCCCACGCCGGGTGGCGGCCATCGTTACGCTGCCGAGAGTCAACACAGCAGACACAGGGAGTTTCCTTGGGCAGGCGCGGAGTGCACCGACTGACCCGGCACCAGGGCCCGCGGCGTAAGGCGGCGCTGCTGGGCGTGACCGCCGCGGCGGTGGTCGGCGGGCTGGTGGCCGGGGTGATGCCGCTGCTGGCGGCCGACGACATGTCCGTGCGGGCGGTGGCGGACACCACGGCCACCTTCGTGTCGCAGGACGGCGACAACGGTGCCAAGACCACCCTCGCGACCTGCCCGGCGCGCTGCGACGCCAACCCCCGCGGCACCCGCGAGGCGGTCGTCCAGTTCGCGGTGACGACCCTGCCGGCGAACGCCGTCAACATCCGGGCCACGCTGCGGGTGCACGCCTGGCAGAAGTTCGCCGCCAGCGTCACCGCCCACGCGTCCACGGTGGACGCCCGCCTGGTACGGCCCGCGCCGGCGCCGGTGGGCGCCGTCCTCGACACGGTGGACGGGGTCCAGCCCGGCTTCAACGAGTGGGACGTGTCGACGGTGGTGACCGGCAACGGCACGGTCACCGTGTCGCTGGCGCAGACGGGGCTGGAGAGCCGCATCTACTGGGCGTCGTCGGAGAACCGCAACCCCGACCTGCGCCCCCGACTCGTGCTGCGCTACGACGTCGGCAGCCGGCCGACCCCGGCGCAGAGCAGCGCCGCACCCTCGCCGAGCCGCACGACGGCGCCGACCACCCCGCCCGCGCCGCCGCCGTCGCCGAGCGCCAGCCCGAGCCGTCCGGCGCCGAGCCCGACCCTGACGCCGTCGCCGCGCCCCGGCGGCTGCGGGCAGGTCTCGTCGAAGCTGGTGCCCTCCTGCGGCGCCTGGTGGGGGATGTACTCGCCGGCGAACCCGGCCACCTGGAACCACGGCCGGGCCGTCGCCGACGTCGAGGCGCAGGTCGGGCGCCGGTTCGACATCGTGCACCGCTACCACGACTTCTCCAACCACGGCAGCAACGGGGCCTTCCCGGACGCGTACGAGCAGCAGCAGATGCGCGAGGGCCGGCTGATGTTCTTCGCCTGGGAGTCCCGGATCTTCTCCTCGGGTGCGGTGCTCACCTGGAAGGACGTCTACAGCGGCCGGCACGACGCGACGATCGACGCGGTCGCCGGCCGGATCCGGGCCACCGGCGTGCCGGTGTTCCTGGGCTTCGACCACGAGCCGGAGGACGAGCCGGCCAAGGGCAGTGACGCCGACTTCGTGCGTGCGTGGCGGTACGTGCACGACCGGGTGGTCGCCGCCGGCGCCCACAACGCGGTCTGGGTGTGGACGATGATGGGCTGGTCCGGCCACTACAGCCGGTACGCCGGCCTGTACCCGGGTGACCGTTACGTGGACTGGGTCGCCTGGGACCCGTACAACTTCCACGTCTGCAACGGCAGCACCGTCTGGAAGAGCCCGTCGACCACCATCGGCAGCTTCTACCGCTGGCTCGACCAGAACGGCATCGGCGCGGGCAAGCCGCGGATGCTCGCCGAGTTCGGCACGAACTTCAACTCGGCCGATCCGGACGCCAAGCGGCGCTGGTTCGAGGAGTTCCCCGCCGCGCTCAAGGCGCACCCGAAGATCAAGGCGGCGATCTACTTCAACTCCGCCGGCATGACGACGCGGACGAGCACCTGCGACATGACGATGAACCACGAGTCGTCCGCCCTGGCCGGGTTCGCCCGGGCCGGTCGCGACAGCTACCTGCGCCAACCGACGCCGGGTAGCTGACGGCGGGTCGACCGCGCGGCGGCGGCGGGGTGGCCGGAGGGGAGTCGGACATCCGACCCGGTACGCTCGCCGTCGTCGCGTGGGGTCACTGACCGCCCAATCGGCGGATATCGCCAAGCAGGGTCGGCGAGGCACGCTACGCGGGTTCTCATCCACCTTGGAGGCGTAGCGTGCCCGAAGTCTCGCTCTCTCGGCGTTCTGCCGGATTCCGCATCCGCGCGGCCGCGATCGGTCTGGTGACCGTCGCCGCCGTGTTGGCCGTGCCGTCGGCGAGTTCCGCCGCCGTGGTACCGGCGCCCGAGACGCAGACCCTGGTGTCGACCAACCCCGGCGACAGCACGCCGCACGCGCGCGACGGCGAGGCCCGCGCGTTCGCGCAGGTCGGTTCGATGGTGTACGTGGGTGGCAGCTTCACGCAGATCCGCCAGACCGCTACCTCGGCCTGGACCACGCAGCGCTACCTGTTCGCGTACGACCGCAGCAGCGGGACGATCTCCACGACCTTCCTGCCGGTGCTCGACGGCGCCGTCAACACGCTGATCGCCGGCCCGAACAACACGCTGATCGTCGGTGGCGCGTTCAAGAACGTCAACGGCGTGTCGCGCAAGAACCTGGTGGCGCTCAACCCGACCACCGGGGCGATCATCGACAGCTGGGTGGGCCGCTCGGACGGCGGCACCGTACGGGACCTGGTGCTGCACGACAACTGGCTCTACGTCGCCGGCGCGTTCAACTGGTTGAACGGCACCGCGCACGGTGGGCTCGGCCGGCTCAACGCCAGCACCGGTGCGATCGACCCGACGTTCAACGTCAACGCGACGGTCGGCCGCCACACGACGGCGCCGTACGTGTGGACCATCGACGTCAGCCCGGACGGGAACACCCTCGTCGTCGGCGGCAACTTCATGTACGTCAACGAGCTGCCGCGCAACCAGATGGCGCTGGTCGATCTCTCCGGCACCCCGACCGTCCTCGACTGGAGCACCGAGAAGTTCGTTCCGCCGTGCGCGGCGCCGGCGACGTTCATCCACTATGTGCAGGACGTGAAGTTCGGCGGCGACGGCACCTGGTTCGTCGTCGGCACCAACGGCGGCGGTGGCTGGCCGGCCGCGTACTGCGACGCGCTGGTCCGGTTCGAGACCGCCGCCCGGGGCAGTGGCCAGCTCGCCACCTGGGTCGACTTCACCGGCAACGACACCATCACCTCGGTCGAGGTCGCCGACAACGTGATCTACCTCGGCGGGCACTTCCGTTGGCTGAACAACCCCAACGCGAGCGACCGCGCCGGCGCCGGCGCCGTCGACCGGCTCGGTATCGCCGCGGTCACCCCGGCGACCGGCATGCCGGTCAACTGGAACCCGCGCCGCAGCGGCAGCGCGTCGATGCCCCCGGGAACCAGCGACTGGGGTTCGACGGTGCCGGTGCTGTGGCGGGGCAGCGACGGGCTGTACTTCGGGCAGAACTCCGACGGGATGGGCGGCGAGTACCACGGCCGGCTCGGCATGTTCCCGCTGACCGGCGGACGGACCGTCACCCCGAAGAACCCGCCGACGGCCACCACCGGCAACCTCTACCTGGGCACGGGCGAGGGTCAGCTGGCCAAGGTGCCGTTCGACGGCACGAACGTCGGCGCCCCGACGACGGTCAGCCAGCCGAACTACACCGGCGCCGGGGCGACCTGGCGGGTGAACGACCGGATCTACTGGTCGCACACGGTGGCGGGTACGCCCACCGGCAGCCGGATCGACATCTCGATGTTCAACGGCGGTGCCATCGGCGTGCCGTGGGAGGCCTCCGGCTACAACGACTGGTTCAACGCCGCCAACATGACCGGGGCGTTCTTCCTCAACGGCCGGCTCTACTACACCCGCACCGGCGCGAACGCCCTCTACTACCGGTACTTCGAGATCGACGGGAACTACCTCGGCGCCACCGAGTTCGTCCTGCCCACCACCGGCGTGACGTGGTCGGCGGTGCGCGGCATGGCCTGGGTCGGTGGCAAGATCGTGTACGGGAGCACCGACGGTACGCTGCGCGGCGTGCCCTTCGACCCGACGGCCGCACCGGCGGTCGACGGCGCGGGGGTCACCGTGCTCGTCCCGGCGAGCGCCGAGCTGACCTGGTCTACCCCGCGGACGTTCTTCTCCGTACAGTGACGCTCATCCGTCCGTAACGGAACATCGGTACGTTGTTCACGTTGGGCCGGCGGCGGATCCTCGTCGCCGGCCCCAGACGTGGGGAGGGGTCGTTGGGCGGCATCCGCCGTGGGCTCGCGGTGCGGGCGGTGTTCGCGGTGAAGCGCGGGTGGTACCGGGCGCGTTATCCCCGGCTGACCCTCGGCCGGGACGTGGAGATCCGGGGGCGGATCCGGCTGCGCCGGGGTGTGCGCGTGCACATCGGTGACCGGACCCGGCTCAACAAGCTGGTCCGGTTCGCCGGGCCGGGCGAGGTCCGGGTCGGTGCCGACTGCCTGCTGAACGCCACCTGGATCGGCACGTGGACGTCGGTCACCATCGGCGACCGGTGCCTGCTGTCGGACTGCGAACTGCTCGACAACGACTTCCACAACCTGTCGCCCGAGCGGCGGCACGATCCGCCCACCCCGGCCTCGCGGGCGCCGATCGTCGTCGAGGAGAACGTCTGGATCGGCGCGCACGCGCTGGTGATGAAGGGCGTCCGGATCGGCCGGGACAGTGTCGTGGGCGCCGCGACGGTGGTGCGGACGGACGTGCCGCCCCGCGTCGTGGTCGTCGGAAACCCCCAACAGACAGTGAAGAAGCTCAATGACTGACGCTCCTGGTGGTTCCTGGTCCGCCGACGCCGCTCCGGGCGGCGGGGGAGCGCCAGGCCGCACGGTCACCCTGATCGACCTGCTGCGCGTACCGCTGCACCGCATCCGCCTGGTGGCGGGGGTGGCCGTGGTCGGGCTGCTCGCCGCGCTCGGCTACGTGCTCCTCGTCCCGAGCGCGGTGACGGCCAACGCCGTGGTCGCGGTCCGTCCGGTGGTCACCGACGCGTTCACGCCCAGCGGGGCGTCCGCCGACCGGGCGGTCAACATGAACGTGGAGAGCGGCATCGCCACCGGCACCGACGTGGTGCAGCGGCTGGTCGACGCGACCGGCCGGGACCAGCGCGACGTGCGCGACGCCCTCGAGGTCGAGGTGCCGACCGGTGGGCAGATCCTGCGCTTCCTCTACACCGCGAACTCGCCGGAGGCGGCGGTGGAGGGCGTCAACCTCGCCGCCCAGGCGTACCTCGACGTGCGGCGCGCCATGTACGAGCGGCAGCGGGAGGACATGCTGCGCTCGTACGACGAGAGCATCAAGAAGGTGCAGGACCAGCAGGTGGCGCTCCAACGGCGCATCGCCGGCGCCCGCGAGGGCGCGGTGGACGCGGCGGTCGCCGAGCTGGCCGGGGTCAACAACCAGCTCACCCAGCTGAGCTCCGCCCGCACCGAGATCGCGGCGGTCGACGTCAACCCGGGCTGGGTCACCCGCAAGGCCGAGAAGGCGTTGGTCGCCGCGGGCGGGAACCGCCCGCTCTACCTGATCGCCGGCCTGCTGGGCGGTGCGCTGCTCGGCATCGTGCTGGCGTACGTGTGGGAGTCGGTGGACCGCCGGATCCGGTCGGTCGACGACGGGCGGGACGCCACCGGCCTGCCGCTGCTCGGCACGGTCCGCAGCCGGGGCCTGCGCGGGTCGCGGCACGCGGTGGACGCCGACATCCGGTACGTGGCGATGGCGATCGCCGAGCGGGTCCGCGAACCGGCCCGGGTGGCGCTGCTGACCACCCGGGAGGACCAGACCACGATGACCGCCGGGCTGGCGGTGGCCCTCGCCGCCACCGGTCGGGACGTGTACGTCGCCGACGACAGCGGTCGCCTGGAGCGGCTGCGCACCGAGGTGCTGGCCGGCCTGGGACGCCTGCCGGCGGCGGCCAATCCGGCCGGCCCGGCCGTGCCCAAGCCCCGCGAGGGCGGGACGGCCAGCGTCGACGACATCACCGAGCAGATCACCGTCCGCCGGCCCTCTCCGCACCCGACCGGCACCCCCCGCCCGTCCACCGACCCGGACGCCACCATGACCCTGCCCCGGGTCGCATCCGGCGTGCCGGCCAGCGGCAAGAGCCAGGTCAGGAAGGCCGCCGACGAGGTGCCCGTGGGCGCCGGCGGGGTCCGCTTCGGCACCTGGCGGCAGCGGGCCGCCACCGGCACCGTGCTGTTCAACGCCCCACCGGCCGAGGCCGACGAGCGCGGCGTGGCGGCGGGCCGGCAGGGCACCGCGGTGGTGGTGGTCGAGCAGGACCGGACACGGCAGGGCGACCTGCGGCGGTTGGCCGAGCGGCTGCGCGCCGCCGGCGTGACACCCCTCGGGTTCGTGCTCACCCGCAGCGGGCGGGGCTGACGGTGCCCGTCACCCGTGCCCCGGCGACCGGCGAGCCGGCCGGGGACGGGCCCCTCCCGATCCTCCCGCCGCCCCCGCCCCCGCCACCCCCGCCCCGGTTGCCGATCTGGCCGCTGGCCATGATGTTCGGCCTGGTGCCGCTCTGGTGGCTGGCCGGCGCGTTCTACCTGGGCTGGCCGCTGCTGGGCGCGTTGCTGCTCGCGCTGCTGCTGGTCCGGGGCCGGGTGCCGCTGCCGCCGGCCGCCGGGATCTGGCTGCTGTTCCTGGCGGTCGTCCTGGTCAGCGCCACGCAGCTCGAAGCGTTCGCCTCGGTGCTGACGTTCGGGCTGCGGTTCGGGTTCTACGCCACCGCGCTCGTCGTCGGCGTCTACGTCTACGCCGTCGCCCGGGAACGCGCCGACCAGAGCGCGGTACTGGTGCCGATCTGCGCCTTCTGGTTCGGGCTGGTGGTGCTGGGCTGGCTGGGCGTGCTCGTGCCGCGGCTCGCCCTGACCACCCCGATGGAGCTGCTGCTGCCCGGCGGCATCGCCGGTAACCCGTTCATCAACGACATGGTCCACCTCTCCACCGCGGAGTACAGCGTCCGATCGCTGAACCCGATCTACCGGCCGGCGGCGCCGTACGCGTACACGAACAACTACGGCAGCGCGTACGCGATGACCCTGCCGTGCGTGGTCGCGTTCACCATGCTCCGCCGGCGCGGTGCGCTGCGGTGGGCCGTGCTCGGATCGTTGCCGCTGTCGCTGGCGCCGGCCTTCCTCACCCTGAACCGGGCGATGTTCCTCAGCCTCGGCGTGGGTCTGCTCGTGCTCGGCGTGCGGGCCAGCCTGCGCGGCAACATGCGGGTCGCCGCCTCGATCGTCGGCGTGGTGGTGATCGGCGGGATCGCCACCCTGTTCATCCCCGTCGCCGAGCTGATCGGCAACCGCGTGGAGTCCAGCGACACGAACGCCGACCGGCTCTCCCTCTACAGCGAGGTGCTGCGGCGCGTGGGGGACTCGCCGTGGCTCGGGTACGGCGCGCCGGCCAACGTCGACACGGTCTCGGCCGAAGCCCCGATCGGCACCCAGGGGCAGCTGTGGATGGTGCTGTTCAGCCACGGCGTCCCCGCCCTGCTGTGCTTCGTGGCCTGGTTCCTCGTGGCCGCCCTCGTCTGTGGCCGGGCCACGTCCCCGGCCGGGCAGTGGCTCGCGATCGTGCCGGTGGTGTGTCTGGTGCAGATGCCCTTCTACGGCATGGCGAACCAGAACCTGGCGGTCGCCTTCTACGCGGTCGCGTTCGCGATGGCGCTCACCGAGCGGGAGGCGGCCGCACGGCGTGCGTCGGCGCCGACCCTGCCCGTCGGTCCGCAGGCGGTGACCACGTGACCGCCGCCGTCCGGTCCTCGACGGCCGGCTCGGCCGCGCCGAGCGCCGACGCGGAGACCCGGCGCAGCGCGCGCAGCGGATTCGCCGGCCTGATCGGTGCCGCCACCAGCGGCCTGTTCGGGTTCCTGCTGGCCGTCGTCATCACCCGCGGCTACGGCACCGCGGGCTCCGGCGCGATCTTCGCGGCGATCGGGGTGGTCACGGTGGCGACCGCCGTGTGCACCCTCGGCGCGGAGACCGGCCTCATGTGGGCGCTGCCGCGCCGGCGCACCGGGCCCCGGGGCGACGCCGCCCGCTTGCTGCCGGTGGGACTGCTGCCGCCGCTGGTGGTCGCGGTCGTCGTGGCGGTCACCGGTGTGCTCGCCGCCGACGCCCTCGCCCCCCGCGTGCTCGGTGGCGCGGCCGGGGCGGCGCTGCTCGTGACGAGCTTCGCCGCCGTGCCGGTGGTGGTGCTGATGACGCTGCTGCTCGCCGCGCTGCGCTGCGTACGACCGATCCGGGCGTACCTGTCGGTGCAGTTCTTCCTGCTGCCGGTGGCCCGGCCGGCGCTTGTCGGCGCGGCCGTGCTCGTCGGCGGCGGCCTGGTGGCGGGCATGTCCGCCTGGCTGGTCCCGGCCGGGATCGCCCTGCTGAGCTGCCTGGCCCTGGTCGCCGGCCCGCTCGGCGTGGGCCGGGGGGCGGCGCTGCGGCCCGAGCGGCGGGACTGGTCGACGTTCTGGGGCTTCGCGCTGCCCCGCGCCGCGTCGGCCGCCATCGACGCCGGCAACATGTGGGTCGGCGTGCTGCTCACGTCGGTCCTCGCCGGCGCGGGCGAGGCGGGTGTGTTCGGCGCCGTCGGCCGGTACATCCTCGCCGGCCAGCTGGCGATGCAGGGGTTGCGGGTGGCGGTGTCGCCGCAGCTGTCCCGGCTGCTCGGCGCGGGCCGGCCGGACGCGGCGGCCGCCGTGCACCGGCAGCTCACCGCCTGGGGGCTGGTGCTGTCCTGGCCGGTCTACCTGCTGCTCGCCGTGTTCGGGCTGGCGTTCCTGGAACTCTTCGGGTCCGGCTTCACCGCCGGCGCCACCGCGATGACCGTGCTCGCGCTGGCGATGCTGGTGAACACCGGGGTGGGCAACGTGCAGAGCCTGCTGCTGATGGGCGGCCGCAGCGGGCTGCACCTCGCCGCCACCGTCGCCGGGCTGCTGGTCACCGTCTCGCTCGGTCTGGTGCTGATTCCCGGCCACGGTGCCACCGGCGCCGCGGCGGCCTGGGCCGCCGGCATCGTCACCGAGAACCTGACGGCGGTGACGTGCGCCCGTGTCGTGTTCGGGCAGCCGCTGGTCGACGCGCCGATGCTGCGCGCCGCCGCGGCCACCGTCGCCGGGGTGGGCGCCGCCGCGACGGTCGGGGTGCTGGCCGGCGGCCGGGGCATTCCCGGCCTGCTGGTGGCGGCGGCGGTCCTGGCCGCCGGTTGCGTCGGCTTGTTGACGTTGCCCCGGGTGCGGCACGGCATCCGGGTGACCATGAGGCAGATCCGTGGGCGGGGGGAGGCGGCCCCGACCGCCACCGGCTCCGCACCACCGCAGCAGGAGGGCAGGTGAGGTCCGTCGTGCCGGCTATGCGCGATCGGGTGAAGCAACTCGTGCCGACGCAGGTGACCGAGCGGGTGAAGGAGTCCCTGGTCGGGTACGGCGTCCGGACCAGTGACCGGCGACCGCTGCCGGACTTCCTCATCATCGGCACGAAGCGGGGCGGCACCACCTCCCTGTGGAACTACCTCATCCGGCACCCGCTGGTGCCCCGGCTCTTCCCGGCGTGGAACACGAAGTCCGCCCACTACTTCGAGGAGCACTGGCGGCGCGGCGAGGCGTGGTACCGCTCGCACTTCCCGACGGTCCGGCAGCGCGAGGCGTTGCAGCGGCGGCACGGCGGCCCGGTCCGGGTCGGGGAGGCGGCCCCGCTGTACATGTTCCACCCGCTCGCCGCGCAGCGGGTGGCCGCGCTGATGCCGTCGGTGAAGCTGATCGTGCTGCTGCGCGACCCGGTGGAGCGGGCGTACTCGCACTGGAAGGAGCGGCGCACCCACGGCATCGAGCCGCTGGACTTCGCGGACGCCCTCGCGGCCGAGGAGGAGCGCACCGCGGGGGAGCGGGAGCGGCTGATCGCCGAGCCGGAGTACTTCAGCGAGGCGTACGACTGGTACACGTACCGGGCCCGGGGCCGCTACCTGGAGCACCTGGAGCCGTGGCTGGAGCGCTTCGACCGGGAGCAGTTCCTCTTCCTGCCCAGTGAGGACCTCTACCGGGACGCCCGTTCGACGTACCGCCGGACGCTGGACTTCCTCGGGCTGCCCCCGCACGACCTGCCGGACTTCGAGGTCTACAACGACCGCCGTTCGTCGCCGCTGGACCCGGCGCTGCGGGCGGAGCTGACCGCGTACTACCGCCCGCACAACGACGCGCTGCGGCAGCGGCTCGGCCTGGACCTCGACTGGCCGGACCGGGCCGCGTGACCGCGTCCGCGACCACGTCCGCCGACCCGCGTACGCGTACCGACGGGCTGGGCTGGGTGACCCGTGCGGTCTTCGGCGACGACCGGGTCGCGCTCACCCTGGGCGGCCAGCCGCCGGCCGACCACCGGGTGGTGGCGCGGTACGCGGTCGTCCCGTCGCCGGAGCGGGCCCGTTTCCTGCTCCCGCTGGGCGCGCCCCGGGCCACGGCCGCGTCGCTGCTGGCGTACAACGCACTGCGACCGCCGAAGGTGCGGGCCGTCCGGGCCGTCCTCGGCGGGATCGCCCGCCTGCGCGGGATCGAGCTGGCCCGGTTCCCGACGTTGACCGTGTCCCTGCCCGGCGGGGTGGCGGCCGACGAGGCACTGCTCGCGCACCGGCTCGCCGCCCTCCTCGGTGCCGCGCCGGCGTACGCCGCGTGTGGCGTACGCCCTCCGGACCCGAACCACAAGCCGACCCTGCAACTGTTCGACGCGGACGGCCGGCCGCTCGGCTACGCCAAGATCGGCTGGAACGACGCCACCCGCGCGCTGGTGACCGCCGAGGCGGCGGCCCTGCGCGAGTTGCCGGTGCTCGCAGGTGTGCCGGACCACCCGGTGGCTCCCCGACTGCTCGCCGAGACCACCTGGGCCGGGCAGGTCGTGGCGCTGGTCGAGCCGCTGCCGTCCGACGTACGCGGCGTGCCGGTCACCGACCCGCCGGAGGTGGCCGCGGTGCTCGCGGTGGCCCGCCGGGGCCGCCCGCCGGCTCCGCCGCGCCCGCTGGCGGGGTCGACCTTCCTGGACCGGCTCACCACGACCGCCGAGCGGGCGGCGGCCGCGACACCGGACGGCGCGCGGGCGGTCGCCGCGGTGGCCGCGCTCGCCGGCCGGCACGGCGGGACGGCCGTCGAGTTCGGCCACTGGCACGGCGACTGGGTGCCGTGGAACCTGGGCCGGCACGCCGGCCGGCTGGTCGCCTGGGACTGGGAGCACAGCGGCCCGGACGTGCCGCTCGGCTTCGACCTGGCGCACGACGCGTTCCAGCGCGCCCTGGTGCTGCGCGGCGAGCCGGCCGAGGCCGCGGCCGGCGCGGTGGACGCGCGACTCGACCGGTACGGCGACGCGCTGGGCCTGGACCCGGCCGGGCGCCGCCTGGTGGCTGACGCGTACCTGCTGGAGATGTGGCTGCGGACGTGGCGCCTCGCCGACGCCGGTGCGGGTTGGAACTCCGCGTTGCATCCCGCGCTGTTGGACGTGGTCGACAAGCGACATAACGGGTGAACCGCAGATGTCGCCGGGGTGTTGACGCCGGGTCCACTCCGGAGTGTGATGGTGGGGGTGCAGCTAGTGACGATCGTTGATGTCGCCGGATGCCGTGACGGGCAGCGCCCGTGGCCGGCGGCGGTCGACTGATCGTCCGGTCGCCCTATACAACCCGCGCGGGAAACGTGATCTGCTCTCGCGTGGCGTCGATCGGAAGTCCAAGCGAACGTGGGGAGTCGCGTGGAGAGGAACATCGAGGATCGCGGCGATCCTCCCGTCCTGCTGCTGGTCGGGTCGAGTGGCGGGCACCTCGCCCAACTGCTCGCCCTGCGCTCCTGGTACGAGCGCTGGCACCGCGTCTGGGTCACCTTCGACACACCGGAGGCGGTCTCGCTGCTCACCGGCGAGGACGTGGTCCCCGCCCACCACCCGACCACCCGCAACGTGCGCAACCTGCTCCGCAACGCGGTGCTCGCGGCGCGGGTGCTGCGCCGGCGCAGGGTCGCCGCCGTGGTGACCACCGGTGCCGGCGTCGCGGTGCCGTTCGTGGTGCTCGCGTGGCTGCGGCGGATCCCGACCGTCTACATCGAGGTGTACGACCGGATCGACACCCCGACCCTGACCGCCCGCCTCTGCCGGCCGTTCCTGTCCGCGATGCTGGTGCAGTGGGAGGAGCAGCGCCGGCAGTACCCGGAGGCGACCGTCGTGGGGACGCTCCTGTGAGCGCGAGGAGTGCAGCGGAGCGGAGCCCCGCAGTCGCGAACGAGAGGCGGGCCCGATGAGCGGCGACTGCGAGGCGGCCGCGCCGCCGGTGCGGCCGGAGGCCGCGACCCGTGTCCCACGCCAGCGGGACCGCGCCGGCGCGACCCTGACCACCGTCCTGGTCGCCGTCGGCACCGACAAGCACCCGTTCGACCGGCTGGCCGGATGGCTGGAGAGCTGGGCGCCGGAGGTCACCGACCGGGTGGCGTTCACCGTCCAGCACGGACACACCCGCGCCCCCGGCGTCCCCGGCGCGGTGCCCTTCCTCGGGCACGAGGAACTCCAGGCGGCGATGTCCGGGGCCGACCTCGTGGTCTGCCACGGCGGCCCGGCCACCATCCTGGAGGCCCGCCGGCACGGGCGCCTGCCGATCGTGGTCCCCCGGGACCCGGCCCGCGGCGAGCACGTCGACGACCACCAGCTGCTCTTCGCGCGCCGGCTCGGCGCGGCCGGCATGGTTGTCCTGTGCGAGACCCGCGAGGCGCTGGTGGAGGCGCTCGCCGCCGGAGTCGCCGACCCGGGCCGGTTCGCCGTCCGCGCCGACCCCGACTCGGCCCGGGCGCAGGAGACCGCGGTGGCGCGGGTCGGGGAGATCGTGGAGACGTTGGTGGCCGCGTCCAGTGGCCGGCGGACGTGGTGGCGGCCGTGGACACGGCCGCACCGGAACGGAGCGCGACGATGACCGGACACCCCAGCGTCAGCGCGGTGGTGCCCACCCGGGACCGCCCGGAGCTGCTGCGGTCCGCGGTCCGCGCCATCCTCGACCAGGACTACCCGGGCGACGTCGAGGTGGTCGTCGTGTACGACCGCTCCGAGCCGGACCCGACGCTGGCCGAGCTGTCCCGGCCCGGCCGGCCGGTGCGGGTGGTCCGCAACGAGCGAACCCCCGGCCTGGCCGGCGCCCGCAACACGGGCACCCTCGCCGCCACCGGCGAACTGATCGCCTTCTGCGACGACGACGACGAGTGGCTGCCCGGCAAGCTGCGCGCCCAGGTCGACGCGCTCGCCGCCGTGCCGGGCGCCGAGTTCGTCTCCTGCGGCATCCGGGTGAGCTACGACGGGCACACCGTCGACCGGTCCCTGCCGCGCGACCGGGTCACCCTCGCCGACCTGCTGCGCGACCGGATGACCGAGCTGCACCCGTCGACGTTCGTGATCCGCGCCGCCGCGTTGCGGGACGGGTTCGGGCTGGTCGACGAGGAGATCCCGGGCAGCTACGCCGAGGACTACGAGTTCCTGCTGCGGGCCGCCCGCAGCGCGCCGCTGGTCAACCTGCGCACCCCGTACGTGCTGGTGCGCTGGCACAAGCGCTCGTACTTCGCGCAGCGCTGGGACACCATCTCCGAGGCGTTGCAGTGGCTGCTGGAGCGCTACCCGGAGTTCGGCACCCAGCCGGCGGGCGAGGCGCGGGTCACCGGGCAGATCGCCTTCGCCCGGGCCGCGTCCGGTGACCGGCAGGGCGCGCTGCGCTGGGCGCGGCGGACCATCCGGCGCAACCCGCGGGAGCCGCGGGCGTACCTGGCGCTCGCGGTGGCCGGGCGGATGGTCCGCGCGGACGCCGTCCTGCGCACCCTGCACAAGCGGGGCCGGGGCATCTGAGGCCGTCGGGGCGGGCGGTGCCCGCCCTGCGGCTCGCCCGCGCCGACCGGCTGGGCCGGCGTCCACCCGGTACCGGTGGGCGGTGTCGATTCTCCGACTGACGCACCCACCGTGATCAATGGAAGACTCAGCGTCATGGCACTCCACTCGCTGAGGTTCCGTCTCGTCGATGCGCCGACGTCGCTCGGCGCGAAGCGCCGGGCCCGCCGCGCCGCCTGGCTGGCCGACGCGTTCCCCGACCTCGCCGACATGTCGGTGCTGGACCTGGGCGGCCGGGTGGGCAGCTGGGAGCGGGTGCCCGTCCGTCCGGCCCGGGTGCACGTCGTCAACCTGGAACCCCTGCCGCCGGAGTTGCCGGACTGGGCCGAGGCGACCCACGCCGACGCGTGCGACCTGCCGGCGCACATCCTGGCCCGCCGGTACGACCTGGTCTTCAGCAACAGCGTGCTGGAGCACGTGGGCGGGCACGAACGCCGGCGGCGGATGGCCGGGGCGATCCGCGGGCTGGCGCCGGCGTACTGGGTGCAGACCCCGTACCGGTACTTCCCGATCGAGCCCCACTGGGTCGCGCCCGGCATGCAGTTCCTGCCGGTGCCGGCCCGGGTGGTCGTCGCCCGGAAGTGGCCGCTGGCGTACACCCCGGGCAAGTCCTACGAGGCGGCGATGCGGCAGGTCCTCACCACGGAACTGGTCGGCCGGGCCGAGATGCGGTACCTGTTCCCGGACGCCACCATCCGCAACGAGCGCCTGCTGGGCCTCACCAAGTCGCTGATCGCGATCCGTACGGCCTGACCGCGGTCGCCGTCGTCAGGACGGCGGCCCGTTCCCGGCCCCGCGACCGTTCCGGCGTTCCGCGGAGGCCGCCCGCAGCCGCTCGTACCAGTGCGGAGTCGTCGCGGGGTCGAAGATCCGGGCGATCGCGAGGTCGGTGGAGGAGTGCGCCAGGATCGACAGGACCACGGTCAGCGCCACGAGGTGGAACACCTCGTCGGCGGCGGCGATGCCCGCCTGGAGCACGAGCAGGCCGTACACGACCGACGCGAAGCCCTTCGGGCCGAACCACATGGCGGCGAACTGTTCGGTGCGGGTCAGGTGCGAGCCGAGGAACGACACCGCCAGTGCGACCGGACGGGCCACCGCGATGGCGAGCACCGCGAAGACCCAGCCGGTCCAGTGGATCTCGCCGAGGAACTCCACCGAGATCAGCGCGCCGAAGACCAGCAGGGCGGCGAGCTTGAACACCTCGGCGATCAGCTCGCCGAAGTGCTCGAAGCTCTCCCGCTGCCGCTCGCCGAAGGTGGCCACCGTGATGCCGGCGGCGAACGCCGCCAGGAACAGGTTGGCGTGGGTGACGTGGCCCAGGGCCAGCACCAGCAGGCCGATCGCCACGCCGTTGAGCGGCTCGTACTGGGTGGAGGCGGAGAAGAAGCGCAGCTTCTCCAGCCGCAGCGCCAACCACGGGACCGCCACCCCGATCACCACGCCGAGCAGCAGCTCGGTGCCCAGCTCGTCGAGGTGCAGGTCGGCCGAGCCGGCGGCGATCGCCAGGAAGAGGATGACGAAGGGCAGCGCGAGGCCGTCGTTGATGCCCGACTCCACGTTGAGCAGGTGCCGCAGCCGCCCGGGCACCCGCTCGTTGCCGACCAGCGCGGCGGCGAAGACCGGGTCGGTCGGGGCCAGCACCGCGCCGATCAGCAGCGCCTCCGGCCAGTCCAGCCCGGCCACGTAGTGCGCCAGCAGCGCGGTGATCAGCAGGGTCAGTGGCAGGCCCCAGCCGAGCGCCCGCCCGGGCAGCCGCCACGCCGCCCGCAGGTCGGCGAAGCCGACCCGCATGCCGTCGGTGAACAGCACGGTGAACAGCGCCAGCTCGGCGAGCGTGGCGACGATCTCGCTGTCGGCGGTGATCTCCAGCACGCCGGTGGTGTCCGGGCCGAGGACGAAGCCGGCGACCAGGAAGAGCACCGCCGTGGAGAGGATGCTGCGGTGCGCGAGGCTGGACAGCAGGACGGCCAGCAGCAGCACGGCCGCGAACGCGAAGAGCAGCACCGGTGCCTCCCGATGGGGTCGACGAAGTCTCCGCCGACCAGACTTCCCGGCACGCCGCCATGATCGTACGGGTTTCCTGCCACCGGCGTCGTCCGGGTCACCGGCGGCCGCCGCGTCCGCAGGGCGGGACGGGCCGGCCACCGCACCGGGGCGGCCACCCGGCGTGACAGACTGGCCGCTGTGTTGCGCTGGTTGACTGCAGGTGAATCGCACGGTCCCGCCCTCGTCGCGCTCCTGGAGGGCGTACCGGCCGGTGTCGAGGTGACCACCGGGGACATCGCCGGTGAGCTGGCCCGGCGGCGGCTCGGCTACGGCCGGGGCGCCCGGATGTCCTTCGAGCGGGACGAGGTCGAGATCATCGGCGGCCTGCGGCACGGCGTCACGCTGGGCAGTCCGGTCGCGATCCGGGTGGGCAACTCGGAGTGGCCGAAGTGGCGCACCGTCATGGCCGCCGACCCGGTCGACCCGGAGGAGCTTGCCCGGCAGGCCCGCAACGCCCCGCTCACCCGCCCGCGTCCGGGCCACGCCGACCTGGCCGGCATGCAGAAGTACGGGCACACCGACGCCCGGCCGATCCTGGAGCGGGCCAGCGCCCGGGAGACCGCCGCGCGGGTCGCCGTCGGCACCGTCGCCAAGGCGCTGGTCAAGCAGGCGCTCGGCGTCGAGATCGTCTCGCACGTGGTGGAGCTGGGGCCGGTGGCCGCGAAGCCCGGCCTGCGGCCGGCCCCGGCCGACGCCGCCCGGATCGACGCGGACCCGTTGCGCTGCCTCGACCCGGAGGCCAGCGCCCGGATGGTCGCCGAGGTCGACGCCGCGAAGAAGGCCGCCGACACCCTCGGGGGCGTGGTCGAGGTCCTGGCGTACGGGGTGCCGCCCGGCCTGGGCAGCCACGTGCAGTGGGACCGCAAGCTCGACGCCCGGCTCGCCACGGCGCTGATGTCCATCCAGGCGATCAAGGGCGTCGAGATCGGCGACGGCTGGCAGCAGGCGCGCTCCCGGGGCTCCGAGGCGCACGACGAGATCATCCCGACCGCCACCGGTGTCCGGCGGGTCACCGACCGGGCCGGCGGCCTGGAGGGCGGCATCACCACCGGTGAACCGCTGCGGGTCAAGGCCGCGATGAAGCCGATCTCGTCGCTCAACCGGGCCCTGTCGACCGTGGACGTCACCACCGGCGAGCCGGCCACCGCCATCAACCAGCGCTCGGACGTCTGCGCCGTGCCCGCCGCGGCGGTCGTCGCCGAGGCGATGGTGGCGCTGGTGCTCGCCGAGGCGGCGGTGGAGAAGTTCGGCGGTGACTCGGTCACCGAGATGCGCCGCAACCTCGCCGCATACCTCGACGCGCTGGTGATCCGCTGATGGCGCCCGTCTGCGTCCTCGTCGGCGCGCCGGGCTCCGGCAAGTCCACCGTGGGGCAGGCGCTCGCCGCCGTCCTGGGGGTGGAGTTCCGCGACACCGACCTGGACATCGAGACGATGGCCGGCAAGCCGATCCCGGAGATCTTCGTGGACGAGGGGGAGGCGCACTTCCGTACGCTGGAACGGGCGGCGGTGGCGGCGGCGCTGGCCTCCTGCTCCGGCGTGCTCGCCCTCGGCGGCGGCGCGGTCCTCGCCGAGGAGACCCGGGCGGCGCTGGTGGGCCACCCGGTCGTGCACCTCTCCGTGGAGCTGCCCGACGCGGTCAAGCGGGTCGGCCTCGGCGCCGGTCGTCCGCTGCTCGCGATCAACCCCCGCGCCACCCTCAAGCACCTGATGGACCAGCGCCGGCCCCTGTACGCGGAGGTCGCCACCGCGACCGTGGTCACCGACGGGCGTGACCCGGAGGAGATCGCGGCCGAGATCGCCGGGCTGCTCAAGGGCTGACGGCAGCCGGTTGCGGCCTGCTGGCCGCCCGCTCGGGCCGCCAGGTGACGAGCAGGGCGAGGGCGAGCAGGATCTCGGCCAGGTCCCCGCCGTAGTACATGATCGTCGCGCCGGCCTGCAGCTCGGCCGCCGTGGCCGGCACGTCGACGAGGACACCGGCGTAGAGGACCTGCGCGAGGGCGGCGTGCGCGGCCACCCCGACGCCCAGCACGACCAGGCGGACCGGGACGCGGGGCCGGTGCGGCCCGGGGTCCGGGCCGGCGATCGACCAGGCGAAGAGGTAGCCGCTCAGCACGAAGTGCAGCTGCACCAGGGCGTGCAGCCCGGCGTTGTCCAGGCTGGCCCGGTACAGCGGGGTGAGGTAGAGCAGCCAGAGCCCGCCCGCGGTGAGCAGCAGGCCGGTGACCGGGTGGGCGAGCGCCCCGGCCGCCGGGTGCCGCAGCAGCCGGACGGCCGCCCGCCCGGTCCGCGGCCCGACGGCGCGCAGCGCCAGCGTGCCGGGGGCGCCGAGCACCAGCGCGAGCGGCGCCAGCATGCCGAGCAGCAGGTGCTGGACCATGTGCCCGGGCAGGTCGCGGGCGGGCCAGAGGAGGCCGGCGACGAGCAGCGTGGCGCCGAGCCCGAAACTCACCGTCCGCCGGTGGCTCCACCCGGCCCGGTCCCGCTGCCCAAGCGCCGCGGCCAGATAGCCCCAGAAAAGCACCAGGGGTACGAGGGCGGCCGCCGGGAAGCCGTCGGCCGGATGGCCGGCGTGGGTGAGGGTCACCGCCGCCCGCCGTCGCAGAGGTCGACCGGGGCGGCTCGCCGCTGGATCGTCCAGCCGGCGACCACCAGGGCCGCGCCGAGCGCGAGGAAGCCGAGGTCCCACCAGAGCTGGTGCGGGCCGCCGTGGACGTGGTGGATGCCGAGCAGGTGGTGGTCGACGGTCCCCTCGACGAGGTTGAACAGGCCCCAGCCGACCAGTACCCAGCCCCACAACGCCGGGGAGCGCCACAGCCGGCCCCGGGACCGGGTGACCCGCGCGTAGAGCAGCGCCAGGCCGGTGAGCACCGCCACCCAGGTGACCGCGTGGAAGAAGCCGTCCCAGAGGGTGTTCATCTGCAGGCCGGGCACGGTGTCGACCGGGTACGACCGGATCCCCACGTTGTCGGTGTCGGTGCTGCTGAGCATGTGGTGCCACTGGAGGATCTGGTGCAGCAGGATGCCGTCGACGAACCCGCCCAGGCCCACGCCGAGGATCGTCGCCGGCACCCGGATGTCCGCCCCGTCGATGGTCGATCTGGCCATGTGCCGCAACCTCCGCGGTCGGTGGTCGTCCCTCCCGCAACCCGTCCCCCCGGTGGCACCGGTCAAACGTCCGTCCCGAGGCCTGGTCACGGAGTGGACACCGGCCGCGTCCGGACCGCCGCCTCGACTAGGCTGCGCGCGATGGACGACGTGACCCGGATCCCGGTGGGCGGCGAGCGGCCGTACGACGTGCTGGTGGGCCGTGACCTGCTCGGCGACCTGCCGGCGCTGCTGCCCGGAGCGACCCGTGTGGCGGTGCTGTACGCCCCGCCGCTGACGGACCTGGCCAAGGTGGTCGACGACCGGCTCCGCGCCGCCGGCATGACCCCGCTGCCGGTGGAGGTGCCCGACGCCGAGGCCGGCAAGGACATCGACGTCGCGGCGGCCTGCTGGGACCGGCTGGGCGAGGCGGGCTTCACCCGGACCGACGCCGTGGTGGGCGTCGGCGGTGGCGCGGTCACCGACCTCGCCGGCTTCGTGGCGGCCTGCTGGCTGCGCGGCGTGCGGTGGGTGCCGGTGGCGACCTCCCTGCTCGGCATGGTGGACGCTGCCGTCGGCGGCAAGACCGGCGTCAACACGGCCGCCGGCAAGAACCTGGTCGGCGCGTTCCACCCGCCGGTCGGGGTGCTGGCCGACCTCGCGACCCTGGACGGCCTGCCGGCGGCCGAGCTGGCGGCCGGGATGGCCGAGGTGGTCAAGTGCGGGTTCATCGCCGACCCGGCGATCCTCGACCTGGTCGAGCGGGACCCGGCGGCGGCCACCGACCCGGCCGGGCCGGTGGCGCGGGAGCTGATCGAACGGGCGATCCGGGTCAAGGCCGACGTGGTCTCCGGCGACCTGCGCGAGTCCGGTGTCCGGGAGGTGCTCAACTACGGCCACACGCTGGCCCACGCCATCGAGAAGGTGGAGGGCTACCGCTGGCGGCACGGCCACGCGGTCGCCGTCGGGCTGGTGTACGCCGCGGCGCTGGCCCGGCTCGCCGGTCGCCTCGACGACGCCACCGCGCGGCGGCACCGCACGGCGGTGGCCGCGCTCGGCCTGCCCACCAGCTACCCCGCCGACGCGTGGCCTCAGCTGCTGGAGACCATGCGGGTGGACAAGAAGGCCCGCGGTGACCGGCTGCGCTTCGTGGTGCTGGACGGGCTGGCCCGCCCGGCGATCCTGGAGGGCCCCGACGACGAGCTGCTGGCCGCCGCCTACCGCGAGGTCGCCGCGTGAGGGTGTACGTGCTGAACGGCCCCAACCTGGGCCGCCTGGGCACCCGGCAGCCGGAGGTGTACGGCGCCACCACGTACGCCGACCTGGTGGAGCTGTGCGAGCGGACCGGCCGGGACCTCGGGCTGGACGTGGTGGTGCGGCAGACCGACGCCGAGCACGAGCTGCTCGGCTGGCTGCACGAGGCGGCCGACGAGGGCGCCGCGGTGGTCCTCAACCCGGCCGCGTGGTCGCACTACTCGATCGCGGTCCGGGACGCCTGCGCGATGCTGCGCGGCCCGCTGGTCGAGGTGCACATCTCCAACATCCACGCCCGGGAGCCGTTCCGGCACCACTCGGTGGTCTCCGCCGTGGCGACCGGGGTGATCTGCGGCCTGGGTGTGGACGGCTACCGCCTGGCCCTGCATCATCTGGCCGCCCGCTCCGCCTGACCGGCGAGGTCGGCGGGACACGTCAGGTCACGTCACGCTCCGCCCGCCCCACCCTCCTTCTTCCCCCTTTGCTCTGCTTCAACGTACGCACTGGTTCCAGCCGGATACCGGTGCGCGGGGTGAAGCAGAGCAAAGGGCCTGCAGTAGCACCTGGCCAGCTGCGCTAGGGTGACCGCCCGCCGACGGCGGCGGGTGCTGCTGCGGCGCAGCTAGTAGACTTGCTCAGTCTGTCCGCCAATTGATGATCAAGGCAGGAAATGGCCACCACCAACGACCTGAAGAACGGCCTGGTACTCAACCTCGACGGTGAGCTGTGGGCCGTCGTCGAGTTCCAGCACGTCAAGCCCGGCAAGGGTGGTGCGTTCGTGCGCACCACGCTCAAGAACGTGCTCTCCGGCAAGGTGGTCGACAAGACCTTCAACGCGGGCACCAAGGTCGAGACCGCGACCGTCGACAAGCGCACCATGCAGTACCTGTACGCCGACGGCGAGGACTACGTCTTCATGGACCTGGAGACGTTCGACCAGATCACCGTGCCCGGCGGCACGGTCGGCGAGGCGGCCAACTACCTGCTGCCCGAGGCCGAGGCGACCGTCGCCACCCACGAGGGCGTGCCGCTGTACATCGAGCTGCCGACCAGCGTCGTGCTCGAGGTCACGTACACCGAGCCCGGCCTCCAGGGTGACCGCTCGACCGGCGGCAACAAGCCGGCCACCGTCGAGACCGGTGCGACCGTGCAGGTGCCGCTCTTCATCACCACCGGCGAGAAGATCAAGGTCGACACCCGCGACGGCCGTTACCTCGGCCGGGCCTGATGGCCGAGGGTCCCAAGCAGCAGATGCCCGCGCGCCGCAAGGCGCGCAAGCGGGCGCTGGACGTGCTCTTCGAGGCCGATCTGCGGGACCGCCCACCGGTCGAGGTGCTCGCCGGCTACGTCGAGCGGATCGAGAAGCCGCGTCCCGAGCACCTGGGGTACACGGTCAGCCTGGTCGAGGGGATCGCCGGCCACCTCGACCGGATCGACGAGCTGATCGCCAGCTACGCCGAGGGCTGGACGCTCGACCGGATGCCGGCGGTGGACCGCAACCTCGCCCGGATCGCGGTGTACGAGCTGCTCCACGTCGACGAGGTCGACGACGCGGTGGCGATCAGCGAGGCGGTGGAGCTGGCCCGGCAGATGTCGACCGACGACTCGCCGCGCTTCCTCAACGGCATCCTCGGCCGCATCGCCGAGTACGCCCCCCGCTGAGCAGCCGATTCCCGCAGCCAGCCGGCGCGCGGGGGCGGCGGCGCGCGATGCGACAGGAACGACGAAAGGGCCCGTGCCGGACGGCACGGGCCCTTTCGGTCGTCAGCGCTCAGGAGGCGAAGAACGCCCGCGGGTCGGCGACGAGCACGCCGTGCTCGGTCAGTCGCTCGATCAGGCCGGACGGCGAGGCGTCGTAGACGATCGCCAGGGCGCGCAGGTCGTCGGCGCGGATCGACAGGACGCGGCCGTTGTAGTCACCACGCTGCTGCTGGATCGCGCGGGCGTACCGGGCGACGTACGCGAGGTCCTCGCTGGCCTCGTCGTAGAGCCGCTCGAGGTCCAGGACGATCTTGCTGGTCGGCTCGTGACGGACGCCGCTGCCGTCGGGCAGCAGCTCGGAGACGGGAACGCGGTAGAAGTCGGCCAGCTCGGCGAGACGGGACACGGTGACGGCCCGGTCGCCGCGCTCGTAGGAGCCGACCACCACGGCCTTCCACCGCCCGTTCGACTTCTCCTCCACGCCCTGCAGGGACAGGCCCTGCTGCTGGCGGATGGAGCGCAGGCGGGCGCCCAGCGACTTGGCGTACTCAGAGGGCATTCGGACACTCCCAGTGCTGCTCGGGGTTCTCCCGTCGATCGCTACGGAGCGTGACGGTACGGGGATTGCGACAGCCGGTCAAGTGGTCGTGACCTTACCGTTGGGGGCGCTGGGGGAGTTGTCCCCATTTCGCCGCCCTGACTCCGAGGTCAGCGGGTGGCGACGGTCGGTGCGGTGACCACTGGTAACGTGGCTCGGAGCCCCCGGCCGGTCCGCCCGCGGTCCGCGCCGGTCATCCGACGTCCTTTAACGACCCGTCCCGTGAGGCGGGGAAGGAGGTCCGCCGTGGCCTACCCACCGGCTGCCCGGTCGTCGACCGCGCCGCAACCCTCGGTGAAGGTGATCCTCACCAGCGCCGACGTGCAGCGCGTGGTCGACCGCATCGCCCACCAGATCCTGGAAAAGACCCAGGGCGCCCAGCAGACCGTCCTGCTCGGCATTCCCACCCGGGGCGCACCCCTCGCCCGGCGGCTCGCCGCCCGGATCAGCGCCTTCGAGGGCGTCGACGTCCCGGTCGGCGTGCTCGACATCACCCTCTACCGCGACGACCTGCGTCGGCACGCCACCCGCGCGATCGGGCCGACCGAGCTGCCGGCCGGCGGCATCGACGGCAAGCGAGTCGTGCTCGTCGACGACGTCCTCTTCTCCGGCCGCACCGTGCGCGCGGCGCTCGACGCGTTGAACGACGTCGGCCGCCCGGCGTCGGTCCAGCTCGCCGTCCTGGTCGACCGCGGCCACCGCGAGCTGCCGATCCGCGCCGACTACGTCGGTAAGAACATCCCGACCTCCCTGGCCGAGAGCGTGAAGGTCACCCTCGCGGAGACCGACGGCGCGGACGAGGTCAAGCTGTACGGGGGAGCCACCGTATGATCCGTCACCTGCTCTCCGGCGCCGACCTGGACGCCGCCACCGCCACCCGGATCCTGGACACCGCCGCCGAGATGGCGACCGTGGCCGGCCGCGAGGTCAAGAAGCTGCCGGCGCTGCGGGGCCGGACGGTGGTGAACCTCTTCTACGAGGACTCCACCCGCACCCGGATCTCCTTCGAGGCCGCCGCGAAGCGGCTCAGCGCCGACGTGATCAACTTCTCGGCCAAGGGCTCCAGCGTCGCCAAGGGCGAGAGCCTCAAGGACACCGCGCTCACCCTCCAGGCGATGGGCGCCGACGCCGTGGTGGTCCGGCACCCCGCCTCGGGCGCCCCGCACCGGCTCGCCGACTGGGTGGACGGCTCGGTGGTCAACGCCGGCGACGGCACCCACGAACACCCGACCCAGGCGCTGCTCGACGCGTACACGATGCGCTCCCGGCTGGGCCGGCTCGCCGGTCTCTCGGTCGCGGTGGTCGGGGACGTGCTGCACAGCCGGGTGGCCCGCTCCAACGTCCTGCTGCTGTCCACGCTCGGCGCGAAGGTCACCCTGGTCGGCCCGCCGACGCTCATTCCGGTGGACATCGCGCAGGCGCTCGCGCCCGGCACCGACGTCTCGTACGACCTGGACGCGGTGCTGCCCCAGTCGGACGTGGTGATGATGCTGCGGGTGCAGCGCGAGCGCATGAACGACTCCTACTTCCCGTCCGCCCGCGAGTACGCCCGCCGCTACGGCCTCGACGGCCCGCGCATGCGCCGGCTGCCCGATCACGCGATCGTCATGCACCCCGGCCCGATGAACCGGGGCATGGAGATCACGCCCGAGGTCGCCGACTCGCCCCGCTCCACCATCGTCGAACAGGTCGCCAACGGCGTCTCCGTCCGGATGGCCGTCCTCTACCTGCTGCTCGGAGGGAACAACCGGTGAGCGCGTACCTGATCACCAACGTGAGCGTCGTCGGCGGCGCGCCGACCGACCTGCTGATCCGCGACGGCGTCGTGGCCGAGACCGGCACGGGCCTCGCGGCGTCCGACGCCACCGTGGTCGACGGCACCGGCCTGGTCGCCCTGCCCGGCCTGGTCGACCTGCACACCCACCTGCGCGAGCCGGGCCGCGAGGACGCCGAGACCGTCGAGTCGGGGTCCCGGGCGGCGGCGCTCGGCGGCTACACGGCGGTGTGCGCGATGGCGAACACCTCCCCGGTCGCCGACACCGCCGGCGTGGTCGAGCAGGTGTGGCGGCTGGGCCGGGAGGCCGGGCTGGTCGACGTGCAGCCGATCGGCGCGGTCACCGTCGGCCTGGCCGGCGAGCACCTCGCCGAACTGGGCGCGATGGCCGACTCCGCCGCCCGGGTGCGGATCTTCTCCGACGACGGGCACTGCGTCGCCGACCCCCGGCTGATGCGCCGGGCGCTGGAGTACGTGAAGGCGTTCGACGGGATCATCGCCCAGCACGCCGAGGAGCCCCGCCTGACCGAGGGCGCCCAGATGCACGAAGGGGAGGTGTCCACCCGCCTCGGCCTGACCGGCTGGCCGGCGGTCGCCGAGGAGGCGATCATCGCCCGGGACGTGCTGCTCGCCGAGCACGTCGGCAGCCGGCTGCACATCTGCCACGTCTCCACCGCCGGCAGCGTCGAGGTGCTGCGCCAGGCCAAGGCCCGGGGGGTCCGGGTCACCGCCGAGGTGACCCCGCACCACCTGCTGCTCACCGACGAGAAGGCGGCCACCTACGACCCGGTCTACAAGGTCAACCCGCCGCTGCGCACCACCACCGACATCGCCGCGCTGCGCGCCGCGCTGGCCGAGGGCGTGATCGACGTCATCGCCACCGACCACGCCCCGCACGCGGTGGAGGACAAGGAGTGCGAGTGGGCGTACGCCCGGCCGGGCATGCTCGGCCTGGAGACGGCGCTGTCGATCGCGCTGGACGTGCTCGGCCCGCAGTGGGACCTCGTCGCCGAGCGGATGTCCCGCGCCCCGGCGCGCATCGCCGGCCTGGCCGACCACGGCCACGACCCGAGGCCGGGCGTACCGGCCAACCTGACCCTGGTGGACCCGGCCGCCCGCCGCACGATCGAGCCCGCGGAACTGGCCAGCCGCAGCCGCAACACCCCGTACGCCCGCATGACGCTGCCGGGTCGCATCGTGGCGACCTTCCTGCGCGGCGAGCCGACGGTCCTGGACGGAAAGGCAGTGAAGTGACCCGTAGACGACCGGCGATCCTCGTTCTGGAGGACGGGCGCACGTTCCACGGCGAGGCGTACGGCAGCGTCGGGGAGACCTTCGGCGAGGCGGTCTTCAACACCGGCATGACCGGTTACCAGGAGACGCTGACCGACCCGTCCTACCACCGCCAGGTGGTGGTGCAGACCGCGCCGCACATCGGCAACACCGGGGTCAACGGCGAGGACGACGAGTCCGGCCGGATCTGGGTCGCCGGGTACGTCGTCCGCGACCCCGCCCGGATCGGCTCGAACTGGCGCGCCACCGGCGGGCTGGAGGACCGGCTCGCCGCCGAGGGCGTGGTCGGCATCAGCGGCGTCGACACCCGCGCGCTGACCCGCCACCTGCGCGAGCGCGGCGCCATGCGGGTGGGTGTGTCCAGCGTGGAGACCGACCCGCGGGCGCTGCTGGCCCGGGTCCGCCAGTCGCCGCAGATGGTCGGCGCGGACCTCTCCGCCGAGGTGACCACCCCGAAGCCGTACGTGGTCGAGGCGGTGGGGGAGCACCGGTTCACCGTCGCCGCCCTCGACCTGGGCATCAAGCGCAACGTGCCGCGGCGGCTGGCCGCCCGCGGGGTCACCACCCACGTGCTGCCCGCCCACTCGACGATCGACGACCTGCTCGCCACCGGTGCCGACGCGGTGTTCTTCTCGCCCGGCCCGGGTGACCCGGCCACCGCGGACGGGCCGGTGGCGCTGGCCCGCGAGGTGCTGACCCGCGAGGTGCCGCTGTTCGGCATCTGCTTCGGCAGCCAGATCCTCGGGCGGGCGCTCGGCTTCGGCACGTACAAGCTGGGTTACGGCCACCGCGGGATCAACCAGCCGGTGCTGGACCGGGCGACCGGCAAGGTCGAGGTGACCAGTCACAACCACGGCTTCGCGGTGCGGTTCCCCGGCGCCGAGCCGGGTGCGGTCGTGCCCAACCAGGTGATCGACACCGAGTTCGGCGGTGTGGAGGTCAGCCACGTCTGCCTCAACGACAACGTGGTCGAGGGGCTGCGGGCCAGGGACGTGCCCGCCTTCACCGTCCAGTACCACCCGGAGGCGGCGGCCGGCCCGCACGACGCGGACTACCTCTTCGACCGTTTCGCCGAACTGATCGAGGGCCGCGGCCTCGACCGGAACCACAGCGAAGGCGGGAAGTAATGCCGAAGCGGACCGATCTGAAGCACATCCTGGTGATCGGCTCCGGGCCGATCGTCATCGGTCAGGCCTGCGAGTTCGACTACTCCGGCACCCAGGCGTGCCGGGTGCTGCGCAGCGAGGGGATCCGGGTCAGCCTGGTCAACTCGAACCCGGCGACGATCATGACGGACCCGGAGTTCGCCGACGCCACGTACGTCGAGCCGATCACCCCCGAGTTCGTCGAGCTGGTCATCGCCCGGGAGCGTCCGGACGCGGTGCTGCCGACCCTGGGCGGCCAGACCGCGCTCAACACGGCGGTCGCACTGCACGAGGCGGGCGTGCTGGAGAAGTACGGCGTGGAGCTGATCGGCGCGAACATCGACGCCATCCGCCGCGGCGAGGACCGGCAGCTGTTCAAGGACATCGTTGCCAAGGCGGGCGTCCGGATCGGCGTCGAGGACCCCGCCGCCCTGGTGCCCCGGTCCCGGGTCTGCCACTCGATGGACGAGGTGCGCGACACCGTCGCCGACCTGGGCCTGCCGGTGGTGATCCGGCCGTCGTTCACGATGGGCGGCCTCGGCTCCGGCATGGCCCACACCGACGAGGACCTGGAGCGCATCGCCGGCGCCGGCCTGGCCGCGAGCCCGGTGCACGAGGTGCTCATCGAGGAGAGCGTGCTCGGCTGGAAGGAGTACGAGCTCGAACTGATGCGCGACCGCCACGACAACGTGGTGGTCGTCTGCTCGATCGAGAACGTGGACCCGATGGGCGTGCACACCGGCGACAGCGTGACCGTGGCCCCGGCCATGACGCTGACCGACCGGGAGTACCAGCGCCTGCGGGACCTCGGCATCGCCGTGCTGCGCGAGGTCGGGGTGGACACCGGCGGCTGCAACATCCAGTTCGCGGTCAACCCGGCCGACGGCCGGATCGTCGTGATCGAGATGAACCCGCGGGTGTCCCGCTCGTCGGCGCTCGCGTCGAAGGCGACCGGTTTCCCGATCGCGAAGATCGCCGCGAAGCTCGCCATCGGCTACACCCTCGACGAGATCCCCAACGACATCACCCTCAAGACCCCGGCGGCGTTCGAGCCGACCCTGGACTACGTGGTGGTGAAGATCCCCCGGTTCGCGTTCGAGAAGTTCCCCGGCGCGGACCCGGAGCTCACCACCACGATGAAGTCCGTCGGCGAGGCGATGAGCCTGGGCCGGAACTTCACCGAGGCGCTCAACAAGGCGATGCGCTCGATGGAGACGAAGGCGGCCGGCTTCTGGACCCTGCCCGACCCGGACGGTGCCACGAAGGAGAACACCCTCGCCGCGCTGCGCATGCCGCACGACGGGCGGCTCTACACCGTCGAGCGGGCGCTGCGCCTGGGCGCGTCGATCGCCGAGGTGGCCGCCGCCTCCGGCGGCATGGACCCGTGGTTCCTGGACCAGATCGCCGGCCTCGTCGAGCTGCGGGCCGAGATCGTGGACGCGCCGGTGCTCGACGCGGACCTGCTGCGCCGCGCGAAGCGGGCCGGCCTGTCCGACCGCCAGCTCGCCGCGCTGCGCCCCGAGCTGGCCGCCGAGGACGGCGTGCGTACGCTGCGGCACCGCCTCGACGTCCGCCCGGTCTACAAGACGGTGGACACCTGCGCCGCCGAGTTCGAGGCGACCACCCCGTACCACTACTCGTCGTACGACTCGGAGACCGAGGTACGCGGTTCGGACCGGCCGAAGGTGCTGATCCTCGGCTCCGGGCCGAACCGGATCGGGCAGGGCATCGAGTTCGACTACTCCTGTGTGCACGCGGTGATGGCGCTGCGGGACGTCGGCTTCGAGACCGTCATGGTCAACTGCAACCCGGAGACCGTCTCCACCGACTACGACACCGCCGACCGGCTCTACTTCGAGCCGCTGACCTTCGAGGACGTCCTGGAGGTGTGGCACGCCGAGGACTCCTCCGGCAGGGCGGCCGGCGGCCCGGGCGTGGTCGGGGTGATCGTGCAGCTCGGCGGGCAGACCCCGCTGGGTCTGGCGCAGCGGCTCAAGGACGCCGGTGTGCCGGTGGTCGGCACCTCCCCGGAGTCGATCCACCTCGCCGAGGAGCGGGGCGCGTTCGGGTCGCTGCTGGCCCGGGCCGGCCTGCGCGCCCCGGCGCACGGCACCGCCACCTCGTACGACGAGGCCAAGGCAATCGCCGAGGAGATCGGTTACCCGGTGCTGGTCCGCCCGTCGTACGTGCTGGGCGGGCGCGGCATGGAGATCGTGTACGACGACCCCACGCTGCGCGGCTACATCGGCCGGGCCACCGACATCTCCCCGGACCACCCGGTGCTGGTGGACCGCTTCCTCGACGACGCCATCGAGATCGACGTCGACGCGCTCTGCGACGCCGACGGCGAGGTCTACCTCGGCGGCGTGATGGAGCACATCGAGGAGGCCGGCATCCACTCCGGCGACTCGTCCTGCGCGCTGCCGCCGATCACCCTGGCCGGCTCGCACGTCGCCCAGGTCCGCCGCTACACCGAGGCGATCGCCCGGGGCATCGGCGTGCGGGGCCTGCTCAACGTGCAGTACGCCCTCAAGGACGACCAGCTCTGGGTCCTGGAGGCGAACCCGCGCGCCTCGCGGACCGTCCCGTTCGTCTCCAAGGCCACGGCGGTGCCGCTGGCGAAGGCGGCGGCCCGGATCGCGCTCGGCGCCACCATCGCCGAGCTGCGTGCCGAGGGCCTGCTCCCGGCCGACGGGGACGGCGGCACCCTCCCGCCGGACGCGCCGATCGCGGTCAAGGAGGCGGTGCTGCCGTTCAAGCGCTTCCGCACCCCCACCGGCAAGGGGATCGACTCGCTGCTCGGCCCGGAGATGAAGTCCACCGGCGAGGTGATGGGCATCGACATCGCCTTCGGGCACGCCTTCGCCAAGTCGCAGTCCGCCGCGTACGGCTCCCTGCCGACCGGCGGCCGGATCTTCGTCTCGGTCGCCAACCGGGACAAGCGCGGCATGATCTTCCCGATCAAGCGCCTCGCCGATCTGGGCTTCGAGATCGTCGCCACGGCCGGCACCGCCGAGGTGCTGCGCCGGCACGGCATCGCCTGTGAGCAGATCCGCAAGCACTACGAGTCCGGCGAGGGCGAGGACGCGGTGTCGATGATCCTCGGCGGCGACGTCGCGCTCGTGGTCAACACCCCGCAGGGCTCCGGCGCCAGCGCCCGCTCCGACGGGTACGAGATCCGCAGCGCCGCGGTGACGGCGGACATCCCCTGCATCACCACGGTCCCCGGCGCCGCCGCCGCGGTGATGGGCATCGAAGCCCGTATCCGGGGCGACATGCAGGTCCGCCCACTCCAGGACCTCCACGCGTCCCTGCGGGCCCGCCGGTGACCCCCGCCCGACCCACGTCGATCATGAAGTTGACGGGTGGGTTGATCTCCGATTCACCCGTCAACTTCATGATCAACACGGTGGGGGGGCGACGGTGATGTTCGAGCGGGGCGTGCGGCCGGTTCTGTTCCGGGTGGGGGGTGGGGACGCGGAGGCGGCGCACGAGTGGACGCTGCGGCGGCTCGCCGGCCTCGCCCGGGTGCCGGCCGCGCTGGCGGTCCTGCGGGCCCGGTACGCCGTGCGGGCGCCCCGGACCGTCTTCGGCGTGGAGTTCCCCAACCCGGTCGGGCTGGCCGCCGGGATGGACAAGGACGGCGCGGCGCTGCCGGCGTGGCCGGCGCTGGGCTTCGGGTTCGTCGAGGTCGGCACCGTCACCGCGCACCCGCAGCCGGGCAACCCCCGGCCGCGGCTGTTCCGCCTGCGCGACAGCGAGGCCGTGGTGAACCGGATGGGCTTCAACAACGCCGGCGCCGCGGCCCTCGCGGCCCGGCTGGCGGCGCTGCCCCGCCCCATCGGGGTGCCGCTGGGCATCTCGCTCGGCAAGTCCAAGGTCACCCCGCTCGACGAGGCGGTCGAGGACTACCGGGCGTCGTACCGCGCGCTGCGCGACCACGGTGACTACTTCGCGGTCAACGTCTCGTCCCCGAACACTCCGGGCCTGCGCTCGTTGCAGGACCGGGCGCACCTCGACGCGCTGCTGGGCGCCCTGATGGGGGAGAAGCCGGTCCTGGTGAAGATCGCACCGGACCTCACCGAGCCGGCGGTCGCCGAGCTGCTGGAGGTCTGCCTGGCCCGGGGCGCGGCCGGGGTGATCGCCACCAACACCACCCTCGCCCGCGACGGCCTGGCCCCGGCCGACCGGGCGCGCGGCGCCGAGACCGGCGGCCTGTCCGGCCGTCCCCTCGCCGCCCGGGCCCGCGAGGTCGTCGCGTTCGTGCACCGGGAGACCGGCGGCCGGCTGCCGATCGTCGGTGTCGGCGGCATCCTCGACCCGGACGACGCCACCCGGATGTTCGACGCCGGCGCGTCCCTGGTCCAGCTGTACACCGGCTTCATCTACCGGGGACCGGCCCTGGTCCGCGCCGCTGCCCGTGCGGCGGCGGCCGCCGCGCCGGTGAAGGTCCCGACCCGGTGAGGCGGCCGCGCCGGAGCGGACGCGCCGGGGTCACCCGGCCCGCCGGCGCGTTCCCGGGGCGGGCGGGCCCCGGCGCCGCGACCGGTCCGGGCAGGAAGGAACTCAGGTGACTCCCGAGCAGATCGCGCGGATCCAGGCCGTCGACGCGGCGCACGTGTGGCACCCGTACGCGGCGGTGCCACCGGCCAGCCCGCCGTACGTCGTGGAGAGCGCGCAGGGCGTACGGCTGCGGTTGGCCGACGGGCGGGAGCTGGTGGACGGCATGTCGTCCTGGTGGGCGGCGATCCACGGCTACCGGCACCCGGTGCTCGACGAGGCGGTGACCGACCAGCTCGGCCGGATGAGCCATGTGATGTTCGGCGGGCTGACCCACGAGCCGGCGGTCACGCTCGCCCGCACCCTCGTCGAGCTGGCCCCGGACGGCCTGGAGCACGTCTTCCTCGCCGACTCCGGCTCGGTGAGCGTCGAGGTGGCCGTCAAGATGTGCCTCCAGTACCAGCGGGCCACCGGCCGGCCGGAGCGCCGCCGGCTGGGCACCTGGCGGGGCGGGTACCACGGCGACACGTTCCACCCGATGAGCGTCTGCGACCCGGAGGGTGGCATGCACCACCTGTGGGGCGACGTGCTGCCCCGGCAGGTGTTCGCCCCGGTGCCACCGGGCGGCTTCGACACGCCGCCCGACCCGGCGTACGAGGCGGCGCTCGCGGACGCGGTCGAGCGGCACGCCCACGAGCTTGCCGCCGTCATCGTCGAGCCGGTCGTCCAGGGAGCCGGTGGGATGCGCTTCCACCACCCGCACTACCTGCGGGTGCTGCGGGAGGCCACCCGCGCCCACGGGGTGCTGCTGATCTTCGACGAGATCGCCACCGGCTTCGGCCGGACCGGTGCGATGTTCGCCGCGGAGCACGCCGGGGTGGCCCCTGACGTCCTCTGTGTGGGCAAGGCACTCACCGGGGGGTACCTGACCCTGGCCGCCGCCCTCTGCACCCCGGAGATCGCCCGGGGCATCTCCCGGGCCGGTGTGCTCGCGCACGGTCCCACCTTCATGGGCAACCCGCTCGCCTGCGCGGTCGCCAACGCCTCCCTCGGCCTGCTGCGGGCCGGGGACTGGCCGGGCGAGGTGAAGCGGATCGAGGCGGGGCTGCGGGCCGGCCTGGAGCCGCTGCGGGGCGCGCCGGGCGTGGTGGACGTACGGGTGCTCGGCGCGATCGGCGTGGTGCAGCTCGATCACGACGTGGACCTCCCGGCGGCCAGCGCCGCGGCGGCCGGCGAGGGCGTCTGGCTGCGGCCGTTCCGGGACCTGGTCTACACCATGCCGCCGTACGTCACCGACGACGCCGACGTGGCCCGGATCGCCGCCGGGGTCGCGGCCGCGGTGAAGGCCGGCTGACCGGCCGGTTCCGGCCGGTGGGGGAGTACGCGGGCGGCGCGGGCCGCCCGCCGGGAAGCGCCCGCGGGGGCGGCGACGGACGCGGGCGGGCACGTGGCCGTCGGTGGAGTCGACGCGCCCGGGCGGGCGCGGTGGTGGCGGGGGCGGCGTGCTGCCGCCCGGGACGACGATGCGCGCTGCGGGCGCGTGGAGAGGGAGAGCAGCGATGGAGACCTTCGGCGCCCGGCTGCACCGGGCCGTCAGCGAGCGGGGACCGCTGTGCGTGGGCATCGACCCCCACCCGGGTCTGCTCGCCCGGTGGGGGCTCGACGACGACGTGCGTGGCCTCGAACGGTTCGCCGGGACGGTGGTGGAGGCCCTCGGCGACCGGGTCGCGGTCGTCAAGCCCCAGTCCGCCTTCTTCGAGCGCTTCGGGGCCCGTGGCGTGGCAATCCTAGAGTCAACTATCCGACAGTTACGAAATTGTGGCTCGCTCGTTCTGCTCGACGTCAAGCGCGGTGACATCGGCTCGACGGTCGCCGCGTACGCGTCCGCGTACCTCGATCCATCGAGTCCGCTCTATGTCGATGCGGTGACGGCGAGCCCGTACCTCGGCGTCGGCTCACTCGCGCCGATGTTCGAGCTGGCCGCCGCCAACGGCGGTGGCGTGTTCGTGCTGGCGCTCACGTCCAACCCGGAGGGGGCGGCCGTCCAGCGGGCCCGCGCCGCCGACGGGCGGACCGTCGCGCAGACCGTGATCGACGAGATTTCCCAGCTCAACGCGGGTGCGCAGCCGTTGGGCAGCTTCGGCCTGGTGGTCGGGGCGACCATCGGCGAGACCGGCCACGACCTCTCCACGGTCAACGGTCCGCTGCTCGCGCCCGGCCTCGGCGCGCAGGGTGGGAGCGCGTCCGACCTGCGCGTCGTCTTCGGTCCCAGCCTGCCCGCGGTGCTGCCGTCGTACTCCCGCGAGGTGCTGAACGCGGGCCCCGACGTGACCGCCCTGCGGGCCGCCACGGACCGCGTCCTGGCCGACTGCCGGGCCGTCCTGGCTGGCCGCGACTGACTGACGGCTCGGTCACTTTCTGTTGATCATCGCGCGTCCACGTTGCCGAAAGCTCCGCTGACCGCTAGTTTTCCCCGCGCTGGGAACCAAGGACACCTTGGTTCACAGCGACACCACGTTTCACAGTGCGGCGGTGCGTCCCGCCCGTCGCGATAGGGACCTGAGGAGAACTGGTGCCGCTCCCGTCACTGACCCCCGAGCAGCGCGCAGCCGCGCTGGAGAAGGCCGCGGAGATCCGCAAGGCCCGCGCTGAGCTGAAGGAGCAGCTCAAGCAGGGCAAGACCACCCTCGGAGCCGTTCTCGAGCGGGCCGAGTCCGACGACGTCGTCGGCAAGCTGAAGGTGTCCGCCGTCCTGCAGGCGATGCCGGGCATCGGCAAGATCCGGGCGACCCAGATCATGGAGAAGCTCAAGATCGCCGACAGCCGGCGCCTGCGTGGCCTCGGCGAGCAGCAGCGCAAGGCCCTGCTTGGAGAGTTCGCCGCCAACTGAGGCCGGCAGCCGTGTAGAAACAAGCAGTGAGCACGGATGGCGAGACGCGCCCGGTGGCTCGGCTCACTGTCCTGACCGGGCCTTCGGGTTCCGGCCGGGACGGTGTCGCCGCGCTGGTCCGGGCGCGTTCTCCCGCCGTGTGGACGCCGGTGCCGGCGACGACCCGGCCCCGGCGTGACCACGAGGTGGACGGCGTCGACCGCGTCTTCCTCACCCCCGCCGAGTTCGACCGGCTCGTCACCGTCGGCGGCCTGCTGGAGTGGAGCCGCACCGGCCCGCACCGGCGGGGCACGCCCGGCGAGCCGCTGCGGTCGCGGCTCGCCGCCGGTGATCCCGTCCTGCTGCCGCTCGACCTGGCCGGCGCGCTGCTGGTCCGGGCGGCGGTGCCGGACGCCCGGCTGATCCTGCTGCACCCGCCCGGCGCCCGGCCCGATCCGGTCACGGCGGGCCACTTCGAACACACCATGGCGCACGACCTCACCGAGCGGGTCGTGGACAAGCTGGTAGGATTGTTCGGTTCTTCCTTCCTGGCTCCGGCGCGACCGCGCGTGCGCGGTTGACCGCCAGCACCGCGCGCGGTGTGACAGACGCAGAGGTCAACACGTGGGATCCATCGCCACCAACCCCGAAGGCATCACCAACCCGCCGATCGACGAGCTTCTCGAGAAGACCACGTCGAAGTACGCGCTGGTCATCTTCGCCGCCAAGCGTGCGCGGCAGGTCAACGCCTACTACAGCCAGCTCGGCGAGGGCCTGCTGGAGTACGTCGGCCCGCTGGTCGAGACCACCCCGCAGGAGAAGCCGCTCTCCATCGCCATGCGCGAGATCAACGCGGGCCTGCTCACCGCCGAGCCCACCGACCAGCCGTAACCCGCACCAGCCCGATGTCTCCCCGGATCGTCCTCGGGGTCGGCGGCGGGATCGCCGCGTACAAGGCGTGCGAGCTGCTGCGGCTCTTCACCGAATCGGGCCACCAGGTCCGTGTCGTCCCGACCGCGTCGGCGCTCCGCTTCGTCGGGGCGCCGACCTGGGCGGCGCTCTCCGGGCAGCCGGTCGCCGATGACGTCTGGTCGGACGTCCACGAGGTTCCCCACGTGCGGCTCGGCCAGCAGGCGGATCTGGTGGTCGTGACGCCGGCCACCGCCGACCTGCTCGCCAAGGCCGCCCACGGGCTCGCCGACGACCTGCTCACCAACACACTGCTCACCGCGCGCTGTCCGGTCGTCCTGGCCCCCGCGATGCACACCGAGATGTGGGAGCACCCGGCCACCGTCGCCAACGTCGCGACCCTGCGGGCCCGCGGCGTGCGGGTCATCGAACCGGCGGTCGGCCGACTCACCGGCGCCGACACCGGCAAGGGACGGCTGCCCGACCCGGCGGAGATCTTCGCCGTGGCCCGGCGCGCCCTCGCGCGCGGCGTCGCCGCCCCGGCGGACCTGGCCGGCCGGCACGTGGTGGTCACCGCGGGCGGCACCCGGGAGCCCCTCGACCCGGTCCGTTTCCTCGGCAACCGCTCCTCCGGCAAGCAGGGGTACGCGTTCGCCCGCACCGCCGTCGCGCGGGGAGCCCGGGTGACGCTCGTGTCGGCGAACGTCACGCTGCCCGACCCGGCCGGCGTCGACATGGTGCGGGTCGGCACGACGAGCGAGCTGCGCGAGGCGACGCTCAAGGCCGCCGTCGACGCCGACGCGGTGGTCATGGCGGCCGCTCCGGCCGATTTCCGCCCGGCGACGTACGCGACTGGCAAAATCAAGAAATCGGACGACGGCAGCGCGCCCACGATCGAGCTCGTCACGAACCCGGACATCGCCGCCGAGCTCGGCCAGCGCCGTCGCCCGGAGCAGGTGCTGGTGGTGTTCGCCGCGGAGACCGGCGACGCCGAGGCCAACGGCCGGGCGAAGCTCGCCCGCAAGCGGGCGGACCTCATCGTCATCAACGAGGTCGGCCCGGACAAGGTCTTCGGCGCCGAAACCAACGCGGCGACGGTCATCGGCGCGGACGGCTCGGTCAGCCGGATGCCCGAGCAGTCCAAGGAAGACCTCGCCGAAGGCGTCTGGGATCTGGTCGTCACCCGGCTCGTCGGCCGTTCCTGACGGCTGGAACGGGCACGACCGAAGAGGCCGACTCCGGACGCGGGTGATTACACTGCCGCGGAACGACCTTTCCAAACTTAGGAGTGCCGTGACACGCCGCCTCTTCACTTCCGAATCGGTCACGGAAGGCCATCCCGACAAGATCGCCGACCAGATCAGTGACGGGATCCTCGATGCGTTGTTGGCGGAGGATCCGCGGAGTCGGGTCGCGGTGGAGACGTTGATCACGACTGGTCAGGTGCACATCGCGGGTGAGGTGACCACGAAGGCGTATGCCGACATCCCGACGATCGTGCGTCGCACGATCCTGGATATC
>NZ_JBEYSU010000037.1:0-56382 GCF_040704235.1 Micromonospora sp. NPDC047707 | reverse complement strand
CCGGACACCGCCTCGTACTGGATGACCACCGAGGCTCTGGCCGACTGGATCGCCACCCGCGGCTACGCCACCTCCTGACCCAACCACACACACGAAGGGCCGACCCGAACGGGTCGGCCCTTCGCCGTCTCGACAACCTGAGCGGGCAGAGGACAAGTTCGGCGAAGTTGTCCCCTCGAGGTGGGTCGAGGCAGCAACTTCCCCGAGCTTGTTGCATCTTGTTTGGGCTGGTCAGTGGGTGTTGACAGCGGTGGTGTGAGGTGTTTTCTGGCTGGTCGGGCGGTTGTTGATCTTCGGTGTGGTCGTTTGCCCGGGGTTGGTTCAGCGGGCGATCTCGGCGTGGTTGAGGACGAGCAGCGCCCGCACCAGGGTGGTGGCGTTGGCGCGCCAGTCGTGGCGGAGTCGGTGCAGGATGCGCCAGTTCTTCAGGTGGGCGTGGGCGTGTTCGTTGGCGACGCGTTCGCGGGCGATGATCGCGTTGGTGGTCTTCTCGGCGAGGGTGAGTTTGTGGTTGCGGCTGGCGCGGCGTCCGACGATGACGGTGGGGTCGGTGTCGGGTTGGTCGTCGAGGCGGGTGTGGAATCGGTCGCAGATGACGGCCAGGTGGTGTCGGCGTAGTCGTGCGGGTAGGCGCAGGCGTTTGGCGTGGGTGGCCTCGTGGAGTCGGGCGGGTTGCGCGGCGGAGGCCCAGAGCAGCCGGCCGTGCTGGTCAGTCACCGTGATCACCCGTACGTGGTGGGCTTTGTGTTTCGGGCACCAGAACCGTCTTTCGCGTCTGCCGGCCGGGGTGTGCACCGGGATGCACGTCCCGTCGAGCAGCAACACCGGATCCTCATCGGCGCGGCGGGCGGCCAGGACCCGGTCCAGGCGCGGTGCGCGGCGGGCCAGGACGCCGACGACCTGTTTCACCCAGCGGCGCACGCTGTGGTGCGACACCCCGTAAGCGGCGGCCAGATCAGCGGGCCGTTCACCCTTACGCAGGACCGCGAGAACGATCAGCACGCAGGCCAGGTCGGGTAGCTTGCGCCAGCGTGACCTCACCTCGCGCCGGTGCTGCCGCAACGCGCGACCGGCGATCGCCATGGTGTGCCTCGACAACGGCAGTCGGGCTTGATAGACCAGTGCATGGCCCTCGGCGGGCAGATCGATGTGTGTCACGACCAACGATCCTCGCCGAGGGCCACTTCTCTGACCGGTTGCCATGCCGAGATCACCAACCCACCCCGGACAGATGATCAAAACGAAGATCAACACCACCGGGACCAGCGACCCGACCGCCACCACACCAATCGTCAAGACCCACTGACCAGCCCAAACAAGATGCAACAAGCTCCCCGAAGTTGCTCGCACCGCCAGTCGGGCCCGCGCGTCAGGGGACGGGGACCGGGGGGCCGTCGCCGGTCAGGCGGAAGGACGCCTCCCCGATCGGCTCGACGAGACCGTCCTCCACCAGCCCGGCCAGAGCCCGCGACCGCTGCACGTCGTCGGCCCAGACCTGGTCCAGGCGCTGCCGGGGAACCGGCGCGGTCGCCTCGCGGAGCACGCCGAGCAGCAGTCCGCGTACCTGGCGGTCGGTGCCGGCGTACCGCTGCGGCCGGCGGGTGGGCCCGGCGGGGGTCTCCTGCCCGGAGGCGCGCCAGGCACAGACCGACTCGACCGGGCAGACCGCGCAGCGCGGCGACCGGGCGGTGCAGACCACCGCCCCCAGCTCCATGAACGCGGCGCTGGCCAGCGCGGCGGCGGCCGGCTCCGCGGGGAGCAGTTCCTCGGTGGCGACCAGGTCGGCGGGGCGGGTGGTCGGGCCGGCGTCCGGCTCACCGGCGACCGCCCGGCACACCACGCGCCGTACGTTGGTGTCCACCACCGGGTGCCGCTGCCCGTACGCGAACGCCGCCACCGCCCGCGCGGTGTACGTGCCGACGCCCGGCAGCGCCAGCAACTGCTCCAACCGGTCCGGTACCCGCCCGCCGTGCCGCTCGACGATCGCCACCGCGCACTCGCGCAGCCGGACCGCCCGGCGCGGGTAGCCGAGGCGCCCCCACATGCGGATCGCCTCCGCCGGGGTGTCCGCGGCCAGGTCCGCCGGCTCGGGCCAGCGCGCCAGCCAGGCCTCCCACGCGGGCAGCACCCGGACGACCGGGGTCTGCTGGAGCATCACCTCGCTGACCAGGATCGCCCACGCGCCGACGTCGGGCCGGCGCCACGGCAGGTCCCGGGCGTTGCGGGTGTACCAACCGCTGACCAGGTGGGCGAAAGTCGGTTCAGTCATCGCTCGCCGATGATCTCACGCCCCGGCCGCCGTCCCGCTGACTGGGCGACCCGCACCGGGTCCCCGCCGGGCCGTACCGCCGGTCGGGGAGAATGCCGGGATGAACGAGCTCGCGATCACCGTCATCGGCCGGGACCGGCCGGGCATCGTGGCCGACGTCGCCGAGGTTCTCGCCCGGCTCGGCGCGAACCTCACCGACAGCACGATGACCCGGCTGCGGGGGCACTTCGCCATGACCCTGATCTGCGTGGGTCCGGCCGCCGCCGACGTCGAGGCCGCGCTGGCGCCGCTCGCCGGCGACGGTCAGCTCCTCGCGACCGTACGAGCGGTCACGCCGGACGGCGAGTCGGCGCGGACCGGTGAGCCGTACGTGATGGCGGTGCACGGCGCGGACCGGATGGGCATCGTCGCGGCGATGACCCGGGTGCTCGCCGACGCCGGCGGCAACGTCACCGACCTGAGCACCCGGCTGGCCGGGTCGCTCTACGTCGTCGTCGCCGAGGTCGACCTGCCGCCGGGCACGGCCGAGAAGGTGGGCGCCCGGCTGGCGTCGACCGCCGCCGACCTGGGCGTCGACGTCACCCTCCGGCCGGCCGATCCGGACGTGCTGTGAACGGCGAGGAGTACGCGGGCCTGGGTGACTGGACGCCCGACGACCTGAGCGCGCCGGGCGAGGTGCGGCCGGTGGTGTCCGCGCCGGCCACCGTGCTGAGCCGGCCCGGCGGGGAGGTGGATCCGACCGCCGAGGAGACCGTACGCCTCGCGGCCGACCTGGTGGCCACCATGCGGGTGTCGCCGGGCTGCGTCGGCCTGGCCGCCCCGCAGATCGGGGTCGGTGCCCAGGTCTTCGCGGTGGACGTCACCGGCCACCCGAAGGCCGCCACCGTGCACGGCACCTTCGTGCTCTGCAACGCCACGGTGGTGGAGGCCAGCCGCTGGAAGGTCGGCCGGGAGGGGTGCATGTCCGTGCCCGACCTGACCGGCGACGTGAAGCGTGCCGGCCGGCTGGTGGTGGAGGGCGCGCTGCCGGGGACCGGCAAGGTCGTCCGGCTGGTCACCGACGCGTTCGAGGCGCGGGCGCTCCAGCACGAGATCGACCACTGCGCCGGCCTGCTGTTCCTCGACCGGGTGGCCGGGGCGCACGCGATCTACCAACGCAAGGTCTACCTCTGACGGTGCACCGCGCGTCGCGGACGGACCACGGTCGGCGGCGCCCACTGTCCTGATTGGAGTGTCGCTCCCATGAGCTGTCCACGACTCGGCGCGTCGCGGCGGCGAGCGGTGTCCTGCGCCGCTACCGTGGGGGCATCATGCGTCTGACGGTCGGCCCCCTGCCCCCCGCCGTGTACTGGCGGCGTCGTGCCGTCGTACTTGGAGCGGTGCTCCTTCTCCTGATTGTTCTGCTCTACTCGTGCAGCCGCTCGGGTGACAGCTCCGGCCGGTCGGGCGGGAGTGGCGCGCAGCCGAGGTCGGAGGCGGGCTCGCCGGGTGCGACACCCGGGCCCACCGGTTCGGTGCTCACCCCGCGGACCGGCACGCCATCGCCGACCGGCGGCTCAGGCGACGCGGGCGGCGCCGACCCGACGGGCGCGAACCCGTCGTCCGGCGCGACCACCACCAACGGCCCGGTCCCGGTCAACCCTGTCGTCGACGACGGCAGCTGCACCGACGCCGAGATTGCCGTGACCGCTGTCGCGCGGCCGGCGACCGCGGTGCGGGGCGCGACGGTGGACCTGCAACTGAAGATCAGGAACAGTTCGAACCGCACCTGCAGCCGGAACGTCGGCGCCGACGTGCAGGAGCTGTTCATCAAGTCGGGCGCCGAGAAGATCTGGTCCTCGGACACCTGCGGCACCGGCCGGGGTTCGGACGTCCAGTCGTTCACACCGAACTTCGAGCGCTCCTACCAACTGGGCTGGAACGGCCGGGACACCACCCGCTGCGCCGACGGCGTGGCCGCCGGCCCGCACCCGCCGGCCGGCACCTACCAGGTCTTCGCGCGGGTCGGCACCAAGCTCAGCGAGCCGGTGCGGCTCACCATCACCAGCTGAGCGGGCGCGCCGACGCCAGGGCGGGTAGGCCAGCCCTCGGCCCGGGCGCCGTCCGCCAGCGGGTCAGCCGGTCAGACGTAGCGCTCCAGGATCGAGGCCTCGGCCAGCCGGGAGAGCCCCTCCCGGACGCCCCGGGCCCGGGCGTCCCCGACGCCGTCGACGGCCTGCAGGTCCTCAACGGTGGCGCCGAGCAGTCGCTGAAGGCTGCCGAAGTGCAGCACCAGCCGGTCGACGATCGCCACCGGCAGCCGTGGCACCTTGGCCAGCAGCCGGAAACCCCGGGGGCTGACAGCGGCGTCCAGCGCGTCGGAGGCGGCCGGGTAGCCGATCGCCTTGGCGACCGCGACCAGGTCGATCAGCTCGGTGGCGCTGAGCAGGTCGAGCTCGACCAGCGCCTCGTCGAGGGTGCGGGACTTGCGCCCGGCGGGCAGGTAGTCCCGGATGACCAGGGTTCTGTCCGCGTCGACGCCCGCCATCAGCTCGTCGAGCTGGAGGGCGAGGAGCCGACCGTCGGTGCCGAGCTCGACCACGTAGCCGGCGATCTCGTCGGCGATCCGGCGGACCATCTCCAGCCGCTGCACGACGGCGACCGCGTCCCGGACCGTCACCAGATCCTCGATCTCCAGCGCGGAGAGCGTGCCGGAGACCTCGTCCAGGCGCAGCTTGTACCGCTCGAGGGTGGCGAGGGCCTGGTTGGCCCGGGAGAGGATCGCGGCCGAGTCGTCCAGCACGTGCCGCTGGCCGTTGACGTAGAGGCTGATGATCCGCATGGACTGGCTCACCGAGATGACCGGGTACCCGGTCTGGCGGGCAACCCGCTCGGCCGTGCGGTGGCGGGTGCCGGACTCCTCGGTGGGGATGGACGGGTCGGGCATCAGATGCACCGCCGCCCGGACGATCCGGGTACCGTCGCTGGAGAGCACCACCGCGCCGTCCATCTTGCACAGCTCCCGGACCCGGGTGGCGGAGAACTCCACGTCGAGCGGGAAGCCGCCGGTGCACAGGCTCTCGACGACCTTGTCGTACCCGAGGACGATCAGGGCGCCGGTGCGGCCGCGCAGGATCCGCTCCAGACCGTCGCGCAGGGCGGTGCCCGGAGCCATCAGGGCGAGGTTGGCGCGCAGCGGGTCGCCGGCGGCGGCGCCGCCGGTCACGTTGACGCTGATCGGACGGGCGGGCGAACCCACGGCGCCGGTGCGGGCGTGGGGGGTCGCGCCGGCAGGCTTGGTGGTGTCGCGGTCGATCGGCACGGGCAACAGTCTACGGACTGCCCTGCGGTGGGTGCTGTCGTGGTTACTGTGATGTGTCACGATGCCGGTCTCCGCCCCGACCGCCCGGCCTGCCCGGGTCGGCCCGGTATCGCCCTCGGTGCCCGCCCCGGTCACTCCGCGGACGCCCGCGCGACGGCCTGGAGGGCCGCCCGGACATCGGTGACCTCGATCACGCGCATCTGCTCGGCCCGGACGCCGGTGCTGTCCGGACCGCAGCCGGGCGGCACGAGCGCCAGACGGAAACCGAGCCGGGCCGCCTCGGCCAGCCGGCGCGGCACCGCGCCGACCCGCCGTACCTCGCCGGTGAGCCCGACCTCGCCGATCGCCACCAGGTGCGGGGCGATGGCCAGGTTCAGCCCGCCGGAGGCGACGGCCAGGGCGACGGCCAGGTCGGCGGCGGGCTCGACCACCCGGATGCCGCCGACGGTGGCCGCGAAGACCTCCCGGTCGTGCAGGGTCAGCCGCTCGGTGCGTCGCTGGAGGACGGCCAGCACCATGGCGAGCCGGGCCGAGTCGAGCCCCGAGACCGTACGCCTCGGCGAGCCCGCCACCGTCGCCCCGATCAACGCCTGCACCTCGGTGACCAGGGCCCGCCGTCCCTCCATCGCCACCGTCACGCAGGTGCCCGGCACCGGCTCCGAGTAGCGGGTCAGGAACAGCCCGGACGGGTCGGCGAGGCTGCTGATGCCGCCCTCGTGCATCTCGAAGCAGCCGACCTCGTCGGCCGCGCCGAACCGGTTCTTCACGCCGCGCACCATGCGCAGCGACGAGTGCTTGTCGCCCTCGAAGTGCAGCACCACGTCGACCAGATGCTCCAGCACGCGGGGGCCGGCGACCTGGCCGTCCTTGGTGACGTGGCCCACCAGCACGGTGGCGATGCCGCGCTCCTTCGCGACTGCGACCAGCGCCGCGGTGACGGCGCGGACCTGGGTCACCCCGCCCGGCACGCCCTCGGTGCCGGTGGTGGAGATGGTCTGAACCGAGTCGAGCACCAGCAGGCCCGGCTTGACCGCGTCGAGGTGGCCGAGGACCGCCGCGAGGTCGCTCTCGGCGGCAAGGTAGAGCTGGTCGTGCAGCGTGCCCATGCGCTCGGCCCGCAGCCGGACCTGGCTGACCGACTCCTCACCGCTGACCACCAGCGAAGGGCTGCCGCCGCCGGCCGCCCACTGCTGGGCCACGTCGAGCAGCAGCGTGGACTTGCCGACGCCGGGCTCCCCGGCCAGCAGCACCACGGCGCCGGGGACCAGACCGCCGCCGAGCACCCGGTCGAGCTCGCTGACGCCGGTGGGCCGGGCCCGGGCCGGCGCCGCGCTGATGGTGGCGATGGGCCGGGCCGGCTCGGCCGGCATCCGGGAGCTCACCACCCGGCCGGAGACGGTCGGGCCGGTGAGGGTGCACTCGACCACCGAGCCCCACTCGCCGCACTCCGGGCAGCGCCCGACCCACTTGGGTGGCTGGTGGCCGCAGGCGTCGCACTCGTACGCCGGGCGGGGCTCGCGTGCGCCGGCACGGCCGCGCCCGCCCGTCGCCCCGACGCGCGGGGAGGTGGATCGTGAGGTGGTCACACCGGGACGTTAGCCCCCTCGTACGACGAAAACACCGCCGGCGTGGTGGTGTTCACCAACGCCGGCGGTGTTCGTGGTTGCACGACCGGGCCGGCCTGCCGCCGGCCCGATGACGGGGTCAGTGCCCGTTGCCGCCCTCGCCGCCGTGGCCGCCCTCTTCGTGGCCCTCGTAGCCGCCCTCGCGCTCGATGATCGGCGACGGGGGCGCGGCCGGGGTGAGCGGCACGGCGACCGGGGCCGGCCCGTTGATCGTGACGCCGTTGCCGAAGTCGAAGGTCACGAAGACGTTCTGGCCGGAGCGCAGCGACTCGTCCAGGCCGATCAGCTGGAGAACCTGCTCACCCTCGGTGTTGAGCTGCACGTAGCTCAGCGGCGGGATCTCGATCCGGGCCGGCCGGCCGGCCGGCGCCGCGGTGGGCGACGGGCTGGCGTCGGGGCTCGGCGACCCCTCCTCCGGCGACGGCGTGCCCGACGGGACGGCGGACGGAATCACCGAGGGCGAGGCGGTGGCCTGGGCCGCCGCGGCGGCGCCGGTGATGACGACCTCGCGGGCGCTCTCGGTCGTGACGGTCACGGTGACCGGATCCGGCGAGTCGTTGTAGATCACCACGTTGAGGATCGCGTTGTCGCCGGCCTCGTAGCCGTCCACGCCCGGGAAGGCGACCAGCAGGCCGCGGACGGCGTACTCGCCGTTGGCGGCCTCAAGATTGACACCCTGGATCGACGGCTCCTTGATGGCGGTCTCGGCGATCTGGCCCGCGCCGCACCCGGACAGCAGCAGTCCGGTCGTCGCGGCCAGCCCGGACAGCAGCAGGGCCGCCCGCCGGGAACCCCTGATCGAGCGCGTCACGTCGGTCCTCCTCGTCACGATCCCGCCCGGCCGCACGCCGGGCACGGTGGCCATGCCCGCGCAGACCGCGCTCCAGGGTAGTTGGGGCTGATCGAGGGCCGCACGCCGACCCGGGGATGCCACCTGGCGGGGGGATCGTCAGACCACCCGACCGCTGGTGACCAGCAGGACGACGTCGATGAGGGCGATCACCATCACCGCCCGGAAGGCCGCCACCGGGCGGCCACCGGCGCGGGTGGCCGTCCGTCCGCCGTACCACGTCACCGGCGGCACCACGACGGCGGCGGCCACCGCGGCGAGCCCGACCGCCGACGGCGGCCCGGGCGGCCCGAGGACCAGCGTCGCGGTCGCGGCGAGCAGCAGCCCGGCGGCGGCGGCCCGGCTGCCGACGGGTCCGAGCCGGTGCGGCAGTCCGCGCACGCCGGTGCGGGCGTCGTCGGTGAGGTCGGGCAGCACGTTGGCGAAGTGCGCGCCCGCGCCGAGCAGGGCCGCGGCGGCGACCAGCCAGACCGGCGGCGCGGGCGCGCCGGGCAGCGCGAGCACGACGAAGGCCGGCAGCGACCCGAACGAGACCGCGTAGGGCAGCACCGACAGCGGCGAGGACTTCAGCGGCCAGTCGTAGAGCAGCGCGGAGACCAGGCCGGCGGTGGCCACCAGCGCGGCGGTGGGGTTCGTCGCCAGCGCGAGCACCGGCGTGGCGAGCGCGGCCACCGCGGCGGCCCGGGCCGTGGCGCGCCGGCTCACCGCGCCGGCGGCGACCGGCTTGTCGGTACGCCCCACCGCGGCGTCCCGCTCCGCGTCGAGCGCGTCGTTGGCCCAGCCGACGGCCAGTTGGCTGGCGGCGACCGTCAGCACGACGGCGAGGACGCCGGCCGGCCGGTGCCCGACCCCCCAGGCGAGCAGGCCGGCGACCGTGGTGACCGCGGCGGCCGGCTCGGGATGGCTGGCCCTGACCAGCGTCCCGACCCGCGCGACACGCTCTAGCACCCTCGACGACATGAGGGAAGTCTGGTCGTTACCGGGCAGTCGTGCCACGCTCGTGTCCATGCGAGACGCGGGCCGTACCCTGCCGCGCAATGATCCGCGCCAGTACGACGACCTGGCCGGCGAGTGGTGGCGGCCGGACGGCGTGTTCGCGATGCTGCACTGGCTGGCCGAGGCCCGCGCCGCTCTCGTGCCGGCGGCGTCCCGCCCGGGTGCTCTCCTGGTCGATCTCGGCTGCGGCGCCGGGCTGCTCGCCCCGCACCTGGCGGGCAAGGGTTACCGGCACGTCGGTGTGGACCTGACCTTCTCGGCGCTGGAACAGGCCGCGGCGCACGGCGTGACCGTCGTCAACGGCGACGCCACCGCCGTCCCGCTCGCCGACGGCTGCGCCGACGTCGTCGCCGCGGGCGAGTTGCTGGAGCACGTGCCCGACTGGCGGCGGGCGGTGGCCGAGGCCTGCCGGCTGCTCCGGCCCGGTGGCCTGCTCGTCCTGGACACCCTGAACGACACCGCGGTGAGCCGGCTGATCGCCGTCCACATCGGCGAGCGGCTGCCCACCGTGCCCCGCGGCATCCACGATCCACGCCTGTTCGTGGACGCCCGCGCGCTGGTCGCCGAGTGCGCCCGGCACGGCGTGGAACTGCGGCTGCGTGGCGTCCGGCCGCAGCTGACCGGCCTGCTCGCCTGGCTGGCCCGGCGGGTGCGCGGCGCCGCCGGCGCGCCGGGACCGGCGCCGCGCATCGTGCCGACCTGGTCGACCGCCGTCCTCTACCAGGGCCGGGGGGTCCGCAGGGGATAGCGGCATCGGCGCGGGGGTACAGGTACGCGGAGAAGGGGGTTGCATGACGCTGCAGGCTGTGGAGGCGGCCCGACGGTTGGCGCCGCGGTTCGCCGCCCGGGCGGCCGGGCACGACCGGGACGGCTCGTTCCCGGTCGATGACTTCCGGGACCTGCGGGGGGCGGGCCTGTTCGGCCTGATGGTCCCCCGCGAGCTGGGCGGCCTCGGCGCCACCTTCGCCGAGTACGCGGCCGTCGCCACCGAACTGGCACGGGGCAACGGCGCGACCGCCCTGGTGTTCAACATGCACGCCTCGGTCACCGGAGCGCTGGGCGCGGTCACCGAGGAACTGGCCGAGGCGCTCGGCGTGCCCGAGGAGGCGCTGGCGGCGCGGGACCGGCTGCTGCGCGCGGCGGCCGAGGGCGCCTGGTACGCGGTCGCGATGAGCGAGCGCGGCGCGGGCGCCCGGCTCTCGCAGCTCAGCACCGGCTACGAGCCGGCCGACGGGGGTTGGCGCATCAAGGGCGGCAAGACGTTCTGCTCGGGGGCCGGGCACGCCGACGGCTACCTGGTGGCGGCCCGCAGCGCCGCGGACCCGTCGGTGGTCTCCCAGTTCCTGGTGCCGGCCGGCGACGGGCTGACCGTCGAGGAGACGTGGGACTCGCTCGGCATGCGGGCCACCTCCTCGCACGACCTGCACCTGGACGTCACGGTCCCGGCCGACCGGTTGCTCGGCGGCGTGGAGGGGCTGGCCCTGGTCGTCGCGCAGCTGATGCCGCACTGGCTGGTCGCGAGCTACGCCGCTGTGTACGTGGGGGTCGCCCGCGCGGCGGTCGACGCTGCCGCCGAGCACCTGAACGCCCGCAACCTCGCCGGCCTGCCGGCGGTCCGGGCCCGGCTGGGCCGGGCCGACGCGGCGGTCGCGGCGGCCGACCTGGTGGTCGCGGAGGCGGCCCGCCGCGTCGACGAGGCACCCGGCGACGCGGAGACCAACCGCTGGGTGTGGCGGGCCAAGCTGCTGGCCGGCACCACGGCCGCCGACGTGGCGGCCTCGGTGCTGGAGGCGGCCGGGACGTCGGCCACCCGCCGGGGGCATCCGCTGGAGCGGCTGTACCGGGACGCGCGCTGCGGCTCGCTGCATCCCGCGACGTCCGACGTCTGCGCGGACTGGCTCGGCATCGCGGCGCTGGGCGGCGACCCGGACCGTGACGGGTCGGCCCCTCGTTGGTGAACGTGCAGGGAAATCACGACGAGAGGTGGGCATCGTGGCCGTGCCAGTGATCGCGGGTATCGGTACGGCACACCCGCCGTCGGCCGACCAGGCCGAGCTGTGGGACGGCTTCTTCTCGAAGCACTTCTCCGGCACCACCCGGGCGCTCGCCCAGCGCATCTTCGCGAACTCGGGCGTCAGCCGGCGGCAGGCCGCGGTCAACCCGCTGTTGGAGGACGTCTCCGACTGGCCGACCGAGCGGCGCATGCGCCGCTACCAGGTGGAGGCTCTGCCACTCGGCAAGGAGGCGGTGGGTCGGGCGCTGACCGCCGCCGGGCTGGCCGCCCACGACGTCGGGCTCTTCGTGGTTTGTTCCTGCACCGGGTACGCCACCCCCGGGCTGGACATCCTGCTCGCCCGGGACCTGGGCATGGCCCCCGGCACCCAGCGGATGTTCGTCGGTCACATGGGCTGCTACGCCGCGCTGCCCGGGCTCGGCGCGGCGAGCGACTTCGTGACCGCCCGGGGCCGGCCCGCGCTGCTGCTCTGCGCCGAGCTGACCAGCCTGCACATCCAGCCCTCCACGGCCCGGGTGGACACCCAGCAGATCGTCTCGCACGCGCTCTTCTCGGACGCCGCCGTCGCCGTCGTGGTCGTGCCGGGCGGCCCGGGGTACGCGCTGCGCGAGGTCACGTCGGTCACCGACACGTCGACGGCCGACCACATGACGTGGGACGTCACCGACACCGGGTTCCGGATGGGCCTGTCGCCGAAGGTGCCGCAGGTGCTGTCCGCGCACGTCCGTGGGCTGGTCGACGACCTGCTCGCCCGGCACGGCACGGCCCGGTCCGGGGTGGACGGCTGGGCGGTCCACCCGGGCGGCCCGCGCATCCTCAACGTGGTGGAGCGGGAACTCGCCCTGTCGGCGGACGCGATGGCCGCCTCCCGGGCCACGCTGGACACGCACGGCAACTGCTCCTCGCCCACGGTGCTGCTGATCCTGGACCGGTTGCGCCAGGCCGCCGTACCGCCCCGGCGGGTGGTGATGCTGGCGTTCGGCCCGGGCCTCACCCTGTACGCGGCGCTCCTCGAACAGCACGTCTAGGACCGACGGTCGCTACGCTCGGCGCATGGACGCCGGTGCGGCGGCCCGGTCGCGGGCGACGGGTGCGGATCCCGGGTACCGGCTGCGGGGCGCCGTTCTCGCGGTGGCGGCGCTGGCGCTGCTGGCGGCCGGCGGCGCCTGGTGGACGGCACGTGCTCCGGCGCTCGCCGCGACGGCTCCCGGACGGCCGCCGGGCCGCCCGGCCGCTCGGTGGTCCTCGACCCGCGTACCGGGATTCCCCTGCCGGTCGCCGACCCGGCAACCGGCCGGCTGACCCCGCCGGGGTGGCCCCGTCCGACGCCCGGCACCGTGGTCGAGCGCGTCGACGACCCGCTGCGGCGGCCCGGTCACCGCGACGGAGGTGACCGGGGTGGGCGGTCCGCCAGCGGGCCGGGCCGGCCGCTCCGGCTGGCAGTCCTCGGGATCAGCGGGCCAGGCCGGCCAGTTCGGGCTGGTAGTCCTCGGTCGACCGGACCTCGGGGACCACCTTGACCAGGGTCCCCGAGCGGTCCACCAGGAGTGCGGTGGCCACCCCGGTGCGGGCCGGCAGGTGCAGGAAGGCGCGGAGCCCGCCGGCCGGGTCGGCGAGCGTGCGGACCATCGTGCCGGTGGGCGGGGAAGGGACCCGGACGGCCGGGTCGGCGTCCACGGTGACCACGGTGACCCCGGGTGGCGCGACGGAGGCGGCGCCGGCCATCTCGTGGCCGCAGGCGCACCCGTCGACCAGGACGATGACCGCGGGCAGCAGCCCGCGCAGCGGCACCGGCCGCCCGTCGTCGACCAGGTCGAGCGCGGGCAGCGGACGCCCGGTCAGCCCGGCGGGCGGCGCGTACGGGGCCGGTGCCGACACCGACGGCGTCGCGCGGGGGGAGCGGGGCCAGGTGACGGCGACCAGACCGGCCACCGTGGTGAACACGGCCACCAGGAGCACGAGCAGGGGTACCGCGAACGGCGGTACCGGCCGGCGCGCGTGGCCCTGCGCCTGCCGGCGCAGTTCCCGGCGGACCTCCTCCGCCTCGGCGGCCAGCGCCGAGGCGTCGTCCGGTACGACCACCCGGCCCCACTCCGGCGGCAGGTCGGGCAGTCCGGGGCCGTCTGCGTCGGGCTTGCCCATCGGACCCCCTGGAGTTGTCTCGGTGAGCCTGCGGCGGGCTCCTCTCCAGCGTCCCCCACCGGGCCTCATGCCGCTACACCTGGGCGCGTACCCGCGCAGCGGGATATCATGAGGGTGAGCGCATCGCCCTTGATCCCGGGTTTCCGTCACCCGTACCGGGACGTCACATGGTCGTCACGGAGTGTGTTCGATTCTTCGGTCTGGCGGCCTGTCAAGCTGAAGAAATACCTCTCACAGGGCCCCTGAGCTGCGCCAACGGTCAGGACAGCGGTGAGACATCGGTGTCTGAGCGTGTTACCCTAGACACAGCGAAAGGGGTTTCGAACCTATGGTTTTCAGTGTCGGCGAGACCGTTGTTTACCCCCACCACGGGGCCGCACTCATCGAGGCAATCGAGACTCGGGTCATCAAGGGCGAGGAGAAGCAGTACCTCGTCCTGAGGGTCGCGCAGGGTGACCTCACGGTCCGGGTGCCCGCTGAGAACGCCGAGATCGTGGGTGTGCGCGAGGTGGTCGGCGAAGAGGGCCTCGGAAAGGTCTTCGACGTTCTCCGGGCTCCGCACACCGAGGAGCCGACCAACTGGTCGCGGCGTTACAAGGCGAATCTGGAGAAGCTGGCCTCCGGTAACCCGCTGAAGGTGGCCGAGGTCGTCCGCGACCTGTGGCGCCGGGAGCGGGAGCGGGGGCTGTCCGCGGGCGAGAAGCGCATGCTCGCCAAGGCCCGCGATATCCTCGTCGGCGAGGTCGCGCTGGCCGAGAAGAGCACCAAGGACGAGGCCGAGACGCTGCTCGACAAGGTGCTGACCGAGGCCTGATCCGCACCCCATCGTCCTACCCGATCCGCAGCGAAGAAACCACCGAGGACCGCGACGTGACCGCGCAGCTCAATCCGCGCGGTGACGTCGCGGTCCTCGTGCCTGCGGCCGGTGCCGGGGTACGCCTGGGCCCGGGCCGGCCGAAGGCACTGCGCCTGCTGGGCGGCGAGCCCCTGCTGGTGCACGCGGTCCGCAGGCTGGCCGCCGCGGCCTCCGTGCACACGGTGGTGGTGGCGGCACCGGCCGGCGAACTCGACGCGGTCCGCGAGCTCCTGGCCCCGGTGGCACCGGTGACCGTGGTCCCCGGGGGTGCCGAACGGCAGGCGTCGGTCGCCGCCGCGCTCGCCGCGGTGCCCGCCGGGCCGGAGATCGTCCTGGTGCACGACGCCGCCCGGGCGCTGACCCCGCCCGACCTGGTGGAGTCGGTCGCGGCGGCGGTCCGGGCCGGTCACGACGCGGTCATTCCCGTGCTGCCGGTCGTCGACACGATCAAGGAGGTCGGTGCCGGCGAACTGGTCCTCGGCACGGTCGACCGCGCCGCCCTGCGTGCGGTGCAGACCCCGCAGGGGTTCCGCCGGGCGGTGCTGGCCACCGCGCACGCCGCCGCCACCGACCCGCTGACCGACGACGCGGGCCTGGTCGAGAAGCTGGGCGTCCCGGTGGTGTGCGTCCCCGGCTCGGAGTACGCGCTGAAGATCACCCGCCCGTTCGACCTGGCCCTGGCCGAGCACCTGCTGGCCACCGGGGCGTGACGTCCATGTCGGCGAGACCCCGCGTACCCTCGGGGTCATGATCGTTCCGCGGGTGGCCATCGGCACGGACGTGCACGCCTTCGAGGCCGGCCGGCCCTGCTGGGTGGCCGGCCTGCACTGGCCCGACCAGGACGGCCTGGCCGGGCACTCGGACGCCGACGTGGCCGCGCACGCCGCGTGCAACGCGCTGCTCTCCGCCGCCGGCCTCGGCGACCTCGGCTCGAACTTCGGGGTCGGGCAGCCCGAGTGGGCGGGCGCCTCCGGCGTGGCACTGCTCACCGAGAGCGCCCGCCGGGTGCGGTCGGCCGGGTTCGCGATCGGGAACGTCTCGGTGCAGGTGATCGGGAACCGTCCGAAGATCGGACCGCGCCGGGACGAGGCGCAGCGGGTGCTGTCGGAGGCGGTGGGCGCGCCGGTCAGCGTCTCCGCCGCCACCACCGACGGGCTCGGCTTCGCCGGCCGCGGCGAGGGCCTGACCGGCATCGCGGTGGCCCTGGTGTACGAGGCTCCGGCCGCCTAGGCTCGCCGCGATGTCCAGCGACACCTCCGACCGTTCCGCCGCCGACGGCTACCTCCAGCGGGCCCAGCTCCTCGCCGAGCTGGGCCGGTACGACGAGGCCGCCGCCGAGCTGGGCTACGCGGTCGCCCTCGAACCCACCAACGCCGCGGTGCTGACCGCCCTGTCCCGGGTGCACCTCGCCGCCGGTCGGCCCGTCGACGCGCGTACCGCCGCCGACGGTGCCGTCGCCGCGGCCCCCGACTGGGTGCCCGCCCTGGTCGCCCGGGCGATGGCGCTCGCCGACCTGGAGGAGTACGCGGAGGCGGCCCGGACCGCCGACCGGATCCTCGCGCTCGGTCCGGACGACGCGTACGCCCAGCGCAGCGCGGCCGCCATCCTGGCCGGCTCCCGCAACGGCCAGCCGGCGCTGAACGCGGCCTGGCGAGGGGTGGAGCTGGCCCCCGAGGAACCGGAGGCCCACCTCGTCCTCGGCCTGGTCGCCGTCAACATGCAGATGTACGACCTGGCCGAGCGGGCGTACGCCGAGGCGCTGCGACTCGACCCGCAGCTCGCCGAGGCGCGGCACGACATCGGCGTGCTGCGGCTGGAGCAGCGTCGCTGGAGCGAGGCGCTGGAACACCTCGCGGAGGCCGCCGCGATCAGCCCGGGCCGGATCGACTCGGGCCGGACGATCTCCGTCGGCCTGCGCCAGCTCGTCGTCTTCGGCGCCGGCTGGTCGATGATCGCGGCCGTGCTGCTCGCCTGCCTCGCGGTGGGCAGCGACGGGACGTCGCGCGTCGCAGCGGTGTTCGCGGCGCTCGGCGGGGCGCTGCTGGTCTGGCGGTACGCGGCGAAGCTGCCCGGCCTGGCCCGGACCATCCTGCCCGTCCTGCTGCGCTCCGACCGCACCCTGGCCCTGGCCGTGTACGCGGCCGCCGCCGCGCCGGTGCTGATCCTGCTCTACGCGCTGGTGGGCACGCCGTGGCCGCTGGTCCTGGCGATCGCCGTGGCAACCGTAGCGGAACTCACGGTCCTCGCCCGTCCCGTCACCAGGTGACTCGACGTCGAGCTGCATCCCATCGACGAGCGCCGCGCAGCTGAGCCACAACCAGAGCGCCGCTACCCCCGGCGGGCCCAGGTCCAGGCGTAGGCGCCGTCCTCGCAGGTGGTGGCCGCGTCGCACAGGTCGAGCGGGCGGAACGTGTCGACCATGACGGCCAGCTCGTCGAAGAAGTCCACGCCGATCGAGCGTTCGGCGGCGCCGGGCTGCGGCCCGTGCGTGAAGCCGGACGGGTGCAGCGAGATCGAGCCCTGCTCGATGCCGGAGCCGCGCCGCGCCTCGTAGTTGCCGCCGGTGTAGAAGAGCATCTCGTCGGAGTCGACGTTGTGGTGGTTGTAGGGCACCGGGATCGCGTCGGGGTGGTAGTCGACCTTGCGCGGCACGAACGAGCAGATCACGAAGTTGGGACCCTGGAAGGTCTGGTGCACCGGCGGCGGCTGGTGGATCCGGCCGGTGATCGGCTCGAAGTCGTGGATCGAGAACGCCCACGGGTACATGTTCCCGTCCCAGCCGACCACGTCGAACGGGTGGTTCGCGTAGACGTACCGGGTCCATCCCCGACGGTGGCGGACCAGCACCTCCACGTCGGTGCCGTCGACCAGCAGCGGCGCGTCCGGTCCGCGGACGTCCCGCTCGCAGTACGGCGAGTGCTCCAGGAACTGGCCGCGTACGGACAGGTAGCGCCTCGGGGGGCCGATGTGGCCGGCCGCCTCGATGGTGAGCAGCCGGGCCGGCTCCGAACCGGTCGGGACGAGCCGGTGGATGGTCGACGTCGGGATGATCACGTAGTCGCCGGCGACCGCGTCGAGCACGCCGAACGTCGACTCGACGCGCAGCGTGCCGGACTCGACGTACAGGCAGTGGTCGCCGGTGGCGTCGCGGAACAGCGGGGACGGCCGGTCGGCCAGCACGTACGCGATCCGCACGTCGTCGTTGGCGAGCAGGTACCGCCGGTCGAGCACCGGGTCGGCACCGGTGGCGTCGAGCTTGTGGGTGCGCAGGTGGCGGGGCTTCAGCGGGAGGTTCGGCGTTCGGGTGAACGCCGGCGGGGTGAACTCCTCGGCGGCGACGATCGCGGTCGGCGCGTGCCGGTGGTAGAGCAGGGACGAGTCGGAGGAGAAGCCCTCCTGGCCCATCAGCTCCTCCGCGTAGAGGCTCCCGTCGGGCTGACGGAACTGGGTGTGGCGCTTGCGCGGCACATCGCCGACGCGGCGGTAGTACGGCATCTCGCCTCCCGGGGCCGATGGGCGTCCGATTATCGGACGCTATTGTCCGCTTCTTGTAGCGTCCCGTACATTGTTGTCTCGTGTCAACGCAGCTGCCCCGGCTCCTGGCCGGCCTCGTCGACGACGCCGCGGTTTTCCCGCCCGGCAGCGCCCCGCTGCCCGAGGCCGTCACCGCGCACCGGCGCCACCGCACCTCCTGGTACGCCGACCTGGTCGGCCCGTTGCTCGTGCCCGCCTCCGCGGTGACCGGGCGCGAGCTGCACCCGCTGGTCGACCCGGCGGAGGATCTGGTCGTCGGGCTGATCGGCGACACCGGGCTGGACGGCCTGCCCGCGACGCTGGCGGCGCTGCCGCCCGGCGTCACCGCCCGCCAGATCGAGGTCGGCGTGGCCAAGCGGGGCGAGGACCCGTTGCCCGGTCTGACGGAGTTGCTGAAGCTGGCCGACCGGTGCGAGGTCACCGCCGTCTACGCCGAGATCCCGCTGACGTTCGGGCTGATGGGCGCCCTGGACGCGCTCGTCGACGCCCGTGCCGCCGGCGCACCGGTGGCGGCGAAGTTCCGCACCGGCGGCCTCGCCGCCGAACTCTTCCCGACGCCCGCCGAACTGGCCGCCGTGATCTGCGCGTGCCGGGACCGGGAGCTGCCGTTCAAGCTCACCGCCGGCCTGCACCACGCGGTGCGGCACCTGGAGCCGGAGACCGGCTTCACCCACCACGGCTTCGCCAACGTGCTGGCCGCCACGCTCGCCGCCGCCGGGGGCGCCGGGGGCGCCGGGGTGGAGCGGGTCGCCGAGCTGCTCGCGGCGACCGACCCCCGGCCGCTGCTCCAGCCGATCGAAGGCGCCCTGCACGCGGCGCGTCCGCTGTGGGTCGGGTACGGCTCGTGCAGCATCCTGGAACCACTGACCGATCTGATCCGGCTGGGGCTGGTGAACGGGGGCGTTCAAGCATGAGCGAGCGTCAGCGAGCGAATCATCAGTGCAGGGCCGTGGTGCCTCATGACGGCACTGCTCACAGTCCGACCTCCGGCCGAGGCCGTGTCGATGCTGCGGCATCCACCGACGCGGCCGGAGCTCGGACCGTTCGGCGAAGCGGAGGGCCGGTATGAGTTGGGTGACGGGTGTCGAGGGTTCCCCGTACGGGGTGCACAACCTGCCGTACGGGGTGTTCCGCACGGCCGACCGCGGGCCGCGGGTGGGCGTACGCATCGGGGAACTCGTGCTGGACCTCGGCGGCGCGGAGGCGGCCGGCCTGGTGCTCGCCGCCGGGGCGCTGGGCCGCCCCCGCCTGAACGAGTTCCTGGCGCTCGGCCGTCCCCAGTGGACGGCGGTCCGGCAGCGGATCACCGACCTGCTGACCGACCCGGCCCACCGGGCGGCGGTCGAGCCGCTGCTGGTCCCGCTGGCCGAGGTCGAGCTGCTGCTGCCGTTCGAGGTGGCGGACTACGTCGACTTCTACTCGTCCGAGCACCACGCCGCGAACGTGGGCCAGATCTTCCGGCCCGGCCAGCCGCCGCTGTTGCCGAACTGGAAGCACCTGCCGATCGGGTACCACGGCCGGGCCGGCACGGTCGTCGTCTCCGGCACGCCGGTGGTGCGGCCGCAGGGTCAGCGCGCCACCCCGCAGGGCCCCGTCACCGGTCCTTCGGTCCGCCTCGACATCGAGGCGGAGGTCGGCTTCGTGGTCGGCGTGCCGAGCCCGCTGGGCCGGCCGGTCGCCGCCCGCGACTTCGCCGACCACGTCTTCGGCGTGGTACTGGTCAACGACTGGTCCGCCCGGGACATCCAGGCCTGGGAGTACCAGCCGCTCGGCCCGTTCCTCGGCAAGTCCTTCGCCACCTCGGTCTCGGCCTGGGTGACCCCGCTGGAGGCGCTCGGCGCCGCGTTCGTCCCGGCACCGGACCAGGACCCGCCGGTGGCCGACTACCTGCGCGACGAGCCGCACCTGGGCCTGGACCTGAGCCTCACCGTCGAGTGGAACGGCGAGCGCGTCAGCGAGCCGCCGTTCGCCACGATGTACTGGACCCCGGCCCAGCAACTGGCCCACCTGACCGTCAACGGGGCGTCGCTGCGCACCGGCGACCTGTACGCCTCCGGCACGGTCTCCGGTCCCGAGCGGCACCAGGTCGGTTCGTTCCTGGAGCTGACGTGGGGCGGGACGGAGCCGGTGAAGGTGGGCGGCGGGGAGACCCGGACCTTCCTGGAGGACGGGGACACGGTCACCATCACCGCCACCGCGCCCGGCCCGGACGGCACGACCGTCGCGTTCGGCGAGGTGACCGGAACCATCCTCCCGGCGCACTGACCCGGCCACCCTCCCGGCGCGCCGGGCCGGCCCGTCCGCCCGGCCCGGCTCCGACACCCGGACGCCGGGCGCGGCCGACCGTCGCCCGCCCGATCATCCTGACGTACGCCCCGTCCGTCGGGTCCCGCCGATGGGACGCGTCGTCGCACAGATCGTCCGATGGACACCCGCACCTCCCGCGTTTGATCGACCGGATTCCGTCGCTGTGCCGCGCCGGGCCGGGCCCGATCCTCCCCCGTCGGTCCCGGCCCGGCTGTCGGCTGGCGTCCGACGACAGGAGGGTGAGGATGAACGATCTCGCGGGCGCGGTCTGGCGTACCAGTAGCCGCTCGAACGACCAGGGCCTCTGCGTGGAGGTGGCCGACAACCTCGTCGACGCGCTCGGCGTGGTGGCCGTACGCGACTCCAAGGACAGGTCCGGCCCCACGCTGGCGGTGAGTCCCCCGGGGTGGACGGCGTTCGTGCGGGCCATCCAGGCGGGACAGTTCCACTCCTGACCGTCCACAGCCGCGCGCCGCGAGGGGCCTCCCGGGACGGAAATTCCACCCGAGGGGCCCCGTTCCGCGTTCACCCGGCGTACCGTCGACGCCACGGGAGGTGGCATGTCGACTGTGTCGGTGACCCGGTCCATCGAGGCGCACGCCGTTGATGTCTGGCGCCTGCTCACCGACCTGACCGTCCGCACCCGGGCCACCCGAGGCGTCGAGGTGCTGACCGCGGGCGGGTTCGGCCCCGGCACCACCTGGCGGGAGATCCGGTCGCGACCCGACGGGTCCGCCCTGATCGAGGAGTTCGTGGTGATCGCCATGGAGCCGCCGCGACGGCTGGTGCTCAGCTCACCCGGTGCGGGGGTCGACTACCGGGTCACCTGGACGTTGCGCCCGGTCCGCCGGCGCGGTCGCGGGTGCACGCAGGTCACCGTCACGCAGGAGGCGGTCCCCACCGCGCCGTACGGGCGGGTCGTGGCACTTCTCCTCGGCGGGCTGGCCGCCCGGGCGGTCGAGGGCGCCCTGCGCCGGGACCTCGCCGACCTCGCCGCCGCCACCGGCGCCACGAGCGAGGCCGCCTGACAGAGCCGCGGGGATCTCCCACGCGGGCCCGCGATCCCGGGCCGGCCCGTGCAACCTCACCGTTGCCGGGCGCGTCGCGCTGGGTAGGGTGCCGGGCGGAGGTGCGCATGGGGTTCCCGAAGGGCCGGCGACGGGTCGTCCTCGTGGCGGCGGTCCTGCTGGTCGCCGTCGCGGTCGCGGCCACCGTCTGGCGGGTGCTCGCCCCGGCCGAGGTCAGCACACCGGCGCGGGACGCGTACCCGGCGGCCCCGAACCCGGACCCGCGGGTGGTCGCTCGGCTGCCGGTGGCCCCGCTGGTCGTCGACGGCCGGCTCCGGGTGTACGCGGCACAGCGCCAGGTCTACGCCGACCGCCCGGTCGACCACCGCTACCGGATTACCCCGTACTGGTCGTACCGCCGCTGGCCCGCCGAACTGGCCGGGGTGGTGGCGAGCGGGACCACGGTGGTGAGCCGCTGGTCGGACGGCCTGCTCGTGGCCCTGGACGCGCGGACCGGCCGGGTCGCCTGGCGGGCGGAGGGGCCGGTTCCGGCGCGGATGCCGGCGGTGCGGCGGACCGGGTCGGCGAGGGTGTGGAACCCGGAGGGCCTCTTCGTCGCCGCGGTCCCCGGTGGCGGGTCGGTGGTGGTGGCCGCCGGTGGTGACGCGTTGACCGCCGTCGACCTGACCGACGGGCGGCGCCGCTGGGACGCCGGGGTCGGTTCCGGCTGCCACGACACGGTCGGCACCACGGCGGGGGGCCGGCTCGTGAGTGTCGACCGGTGCGAGGGACCGGCGACGGTCGAGTTCCGGGACGCGGGCACCGGCACGGTGGGCCGCCGATGGCGCCCGGCGGGCGCGGGGGACGCGCTGGTCGCCACGCCGCTGGGCTGCCGTACGGGCCGGTCCGGCTGTGCCGGCCTGCGCACGGACGCCGGGTCGGGCGACGGCGCGGGCCGCGGGTGGCTGTTCGGCGACGGCGAGCCGACGGCCGCACCCGCCCTGGACCGGGCGGACAGTGTGCTCGCCGGTGACACCGCGATCGGGACGGTCGGCGGCAGCCTCGTCGGCCGCGATGCGCGGACGGGTGCCGAGCGGTGGCGGCGGGACGTCGGCGGGGCGCGGGTGCTCGCCGTCGAGCCGGACCGGGTGCACCTGGTGACCGACGCCAACGGCTTGCGGACGCTGGACGCGGCCACCGGGTCGCAGCGCTCGTGGTTCACGCTCACCGCCGGATCGGACGGAACGTCGTGGGCGCCGGGGGCCGTGTACGCGGTGGACGGCTACGTGGCGGTGGAGCGGCTCCGCGAACCGGTCGACCCGGAGGCGGACGATCAGCGCTACTTCTTCACCGCCGAACCGGTGCTGCTCGCCGCGACGTGACTGTCGCCACGCCCGGCTCGACAAAGCGGACATAAGTTACCTATAGTCCCACTGTGCGTCTCCTGACCGCCCCGAACAGTCCGGTCCGCGCTCACCGTCGGCGTGGACATCACCGTCCCGGCCGCCGTCGATCTCAGGTGCGCTGGTCGCCGACGGTCCGGATCGCGATCCCCACCGGGATCGTCGCCGGCACCTATCGCGGAACCATCACCCACTCTGTCACCCGAAGAGTGTTTTGTCCGAATGATGCCCTCATGGGAGTTTCGGAGACCTAGCGTAACGCTCATGAGGAAGCCACTTCTGACCCTGACCGCCGCCGCGGCCGCCGCGGTGGCCCTGGCGAGCCCCGCCGCGGCCGCGCCGTCCGGCGACACGATCGTCACCTTCACGGTCGCCACCGCCGACCTGAACATCACCGTCCCCGCCGCCGTGAACCTCGGCTCGGTCTTCGCCGGCAACAGCATCACCGGCGAACTCGGCAACGTCACGGTCACCGACGAGCGGGCGGCCCTGACCGCCACCTGGACCGCCACGGTCTCGGCCAGCTCCTTCACCACCGGTTCCGGCACTCCCGAGGAGACGATCGTGCCCGGCCTCGTGGAGTACTGGTCCGGCCCGGCACTCGCCACCAGCGGCACCGGCATCTTCGTCCCGGGCCAGCCCAGCCAGGCCGACGCGGTGACCCTCAGCGTCCCCCGGACCGCCTTCGCCAAGACCTCCGGCAGCGGCAACAACTCCGCCACCTGGGCTCCGGACATCCGGATCGCCGTCCCGAACACCGCGGTCGGCGGCACCTACTCGGGGGTGATCACCCATTCGGTGGCATGACCCGGCCCGCGCCCTCGCCCTGGCGGTGACCGTCCTGGTCACGGCCGGGGCGGCGGCTTTGCTCACACCAACCGCTGCGGCAGCCTCGCTGATCCGGGCCGGGGCCGAGCCCGCGCCGCGGGAGGCCGACGTGCCGGCGACCGCCGGTCGCTCCGGGGCGCCACAGCCCACCGGCGCGCCGAGCCCCAGCGGCCCGTCGGCGTCGGTCGGGATCCGGCTCCTCGATGCACCCGTCAACCGGCGCGACGACACCCGGGCGCACAGGTACATCGTCGACCACGTCAAGCCGGGCACCACGATCAAGCGCCGCGTCGCCGTGAAGAACTCGTCGGACATCGACCGGCCGGTCGCCCTCTACGCCGCCGCCGCGGAGGTCACGGCGACGGGCTTCGTCTTCGCCCCGGACCGCACCGAGAACGAGTTGAGCAGCTGGATCCGGGTCGAGCCCGACGAGAAGACGCTCGCGCCCGACCAGGAGATCGAGGCGCTGGTCACCATCACCGTGCCGCGCAACGCCGAGGCCGGCGAGCGGTACGCGGTGGTCTGGGCGGAGGTCTCCGGTGCGGGCGACCGCAATGTGCGGCAGATCGGCCGGGCCGGCATCCGCGTCTACCTGTCCGTCGGCCCCGGCGGGGAGCCGCCCTCCGGCTTCGAGGTGGGTCCGCTCACCGGCAGTCGGGAGGCGGACGGCACCCCGGTGGTCACCGCCGAGGTGCGCAACACCGGCAGACGGGCGCTCGACCTGGCCGGCGACCTGTGGCTCACGGACGGGCCGGGCGGGCTGTCGGCCGGCCCGGTGAAGGCCGAGGCGAAGACCCTGCCCCTGGGCGGCAGCGCCACGGTCCGCGTGGTCCTGGACCGGCGCCTCCCCGACGGGCCGTGGTCGGCGAAGCTCGACCTCGCCAGCGGCTGGACCCGCCGCTCCGTCACCGGAACGGTCACCTTCGGGGCGGCTCCGGCGACGGTCAGCGTCGCCGCCGACCGGTCCGACGAGGTCCTGACCGGTGGCCTGGTCACGTCCGGCCTGCTGCTCGCGCTGTTCGCGGTGTACGCGTACCGGCGGCGGACCCGGTTCCGGCCCACTGTGCCGGCCGCCTGAGAAGACGTCCGGGCCGGTCCGCAGGGGGATGGCGGACCGGCCCGGTACCTGCACCTCGGGGCGTCAGCCGAGCGCCGACTCCGCCGCAGCCAGGAAGGCGTCGTTCTCGGCCGGCGTGCCGATGGTGACCCGCACCCCGTCGCCGGGGAACGGCCGGACGATCACGCCGCGCGACTCGCACGCCTTGCCGAACTCCACGGCCCGGTCGCCGAGCGGCAGCCAGACGAAGTTGGCCTGGCTGTCCGGCACGTCCGGGACGAGCTTGCGCAGCGCTTCGGTGACCCTGCCCCGCTCGGCCACCACCAGGGCGCAGCGGCGCTCCACCTCGTCGGCCTGGGCCAGCGCCGCGAGCGCGCCCGCCTGGGCGGCCATGCTGGTGGAGAAGGGCGTGACGACCTTGCGGACCGCCGCCGCCACGTCGGGCTGGGCGACCAGGAACCCGATCCGCAGACCGGCCAGCCCCCACGCCTTGGAGAGCGTCCGCAGCACCGCCACGTTCGGCCGGTCGGCGTAGCTGAGGCCGTCCGGCACCTCCGGGTCGGTGACGAACTCCCGGTACGCCTCGTCGATGACCACCAGCACGTCGTCCGGCACCGCGTCGAGGAACCGGTCCAGCTCGGCCCTGCGCACCGCCGTACCGGTGGGGTTGTTCGGGTTGCAGACGAGGATCATCCGGGTCCGGTCGGTCACCGCCGCGGCCATCGCCGGCAGGTCGTGCCCGTGCCCGGCGTCGTTGAGGACGCGTACGCTGGTCGCGCCGCTGGTCGCCGCGATGATCGGGTACGCCTCGAACGAGCGCCACGCGTAGAGCAGTTCGTCACCGGGCAGGCAGGTGGCCCGCACCAGGTGCTCGGCGAGCGCCACCGACCCGCAGCCCGTGGCGATCCGGTCCGGGTCCACCCCGTACCGCTCGGCCAGGGCCTGGCGCAGCGCCACCACACCCATGTCCGGGTAGCGGTGCACCCCGGCGGCGGCCTCCGCGACCGCCTCCACGACGCCGGGCAGCGGGCCGTACGGCACCTCGTTGCTGGCCAGCTTGATCGCCTCCGGCAGGCCCAGCTCCCGGGCCAGGTCGGCCGGGCTGCGGCCCGGTACGTAGTTGGGCAGCGCGTCCAGGTCGGGGCGGGTCAGCCGCAGCGCCGGCTGGGGACGTCCGGTGTCGGTCATGGGGTGTCTCCCGGGGGTGTGGTGCGGTCGTTCTTCGGGGCGGGGGTACGGGGAAGCTGGACCACCACGGTCTGCGCCCGCTTGTCGTGCAGGGCCTGCCGCATCGGGTGGTCGAAGAGCGGGGAGACCGCGTCGAGGAGCTGGAGCAGCAGGCCCAGGCCGCAGCAGTACCACAGCAGCGTGGGCAGGCCCAGCGTGTTCCACCGACGTAGCGCCCGGCCCACCCCGAGTGGCTGGTCGGCGGCGAGCGGCACGGCCTTGATGCCCACCAGCCGCTTGCCCAGCGTCTGCCCGCCGGCGGCCATCGGCGGCACCTCGTACGCGAGCCACAGCGCCGTGGCGATCAGCAGGATGACCACCAGCAGCGACTCCGCCTGCGCGCCGGGCTGGGGCAGCGGCTCGGACGTCATCTCCCCGCGCTCCACGCGCCGCCACCACTCGGCGAAGGTGGGCCGGAACTCCTGCGCCAGGCGCCAGACGAACCAGCCGTTGACGGCGGCGTTGAGCGCGAACACGACGGCGAAGTCGATTAGCCGGGCGACCAGCCGCGCCCCGTACCCGGCCAGCGGAAGTCCGTGCGGTCGGGGCTCCGGCGGCCGCCCCGGCCAGGCACCGGGCGGCCAGCCGGGCGGCACGGCGTACCCCGGTGGGGCGGCGTGCGGCGGCCAGCCGCCGGGGTGCGGCGGCGGACCGGCCCCGGGCCCGGCCGGGCCGACGTGCCCGGCGGGCGGGTGGCCGGGGGCCGGGGAGACCGGTCCGGGGGCGGGCGCGGGCGGCGCCGGCGGCGCGACGGCGGGCTCGGCCGGCGGGGGACCCTCCGGCGGGGTGGCGTCGACCGGGATGGGTGCGCCGACCCAGCCCTCACCGTCCCAGTACCGCCGGGTGTCCGGGTCGGCGGGGTCCACGTACCAGCCGGGTGCGACGCTCACCGGGCCGCCTCGTTGCGCTCGTTCACTCGGCAACCTTAACGACGACGGTTTCCGCGAACTTGTCGTGGAGGCATTGCTGCCAGGGCTTGTCCCACAGCTGCCAGAACCCGTCGACGTAGCTGAGACCGGGGACCAGGGTGCCGGCGAGGTACTGCACCAGCCAGCGCCGGCCGACCGTGCGCCGGGTCAGCGGCCGGGCCGGATCCAGCGGGACGACCCGTAGTCTCATGATCTTCTTGCCGAACGTCTGGCCGTCACGCCGCAGCAGGTACTCCACGTGGTACAGCCAGTACAGGGCGACCACCAGGACGAACAGCCCGACGTAGGCCAGCGCTGCGTCGACCAGCCACGCCACCAGTCGATCGGGGAAGCTTGCGAGCGGCTGCCCGTTCGGGGCGAGCGTCGGAGGCGGCGGCACCGGCCCGGGCGGTCCGGCGTACCCCGGGGGCGGGGCCCAGCCGGGCGGCGCGACGGGCGCCCACTGGGGCGGCACCGCGTACCCCTGGCTGCCGGCGGGCGGTAGCGAGCCGCCGGCGGCGGGCGGGTGCCCACCGGCCGGCGGCGTCACGTACGACGGAGGCTGCGTCACGCGGACAGTGTTACAGGTTGCCGCGCTTCTCCTGCTCCCGCTCGATGGCCTCGAAGAGCGCCTTGAAGTTGCCCTTGCCGAAGCCCAGGGAGCCGTGCCGCTCGATCAGCTCGAAGAACACCGTCGGGCGGTCCTGCACCGGCTTGGTGAAGATCTGGAGCAGGTAGCCGTCCTCGTCGCGGTCGACCAGGATCTTGCGGGCCTTCAGCTCCTCGATCGGCACCCGCACCTCACCGATGCGGGCGCGCAGCTCCGGGTCGTCGTAGTACGAGTCCGGCGTGTCCAGGAAATCGACGCCCGCCGCGCGCATCGCGTCGACGCTGGCCAGGATGTCGTTGGTGGCCACGGCGATGTGCTGGGCACCGGGGCCCTGGTAGAACTCCAGGTACTCGTCGATCTGCGACTTCTTACGGGCGACCGCCGGCTCGTTCAGCGGGAACTTCACCTTGCGGGTGCCGCTGGCGACGACCTTGCTCATCAGCGCCGAGTAGTCGGTGGCGATGTCGTCACCGACGAACTCCGCCATGTTGGTGAAGCCCATGACGCGCTTGTAGAACTCGACCCACTCGTCCATCCGGCCCAGCTCGACGTTGCCGACCACGTGGTCGACCGCCTGGAAGAACCGCTTCGGCTGGATGCCGGCGTCGATCATCGGCTGCCGGTCCACGATCGGGCCGCGCGCCACGAAGCCGGGCAGGAACGGGCCGCTGTAGCGGGACCGGTCGACCAGGGTGTGCCGGGTGTCGCCGTACGCGGCGATCGCCGCCATCCGGACGGTGCCGTGCTCGTCGCTGACGTCCTGCGGCTCGACCAGGCCGGTCGCGCCCTGCGCGGTGGCGTGCGCGTACGCGGCGTCGACATCCGGCACCTCCAGGGCGATGTCGGAGACGCCGTCGCTGTGCTTCGCCACGTGGTCGGCGCCCTCGGCGTCCGGGCGGACCGCGCCGGTCAGCACGAACCGGGCCGAGCCGCTGGTCAGCACGTACTGGGCGCGGTCGCGGTAGCCCTGCTCCGGCCCCCGGTACGCCACGCAGGTCATGCCGAACGCGGTGGAGTAGTAGTGGGCGGCCTGCTTGGCGTTGCCCACCAGGAAGTGGACGTGGTCGAGCCCCTTGACCGGGAACGGGTCGTGGCTGATGTCGTGGTCGACGGCGCCGACCAAACGGTCGACGTCGACCTCCTCGGTCGACTGGGGTCGGTCGATCGCCTGGGTCATGGTTGCCTCCCTCGCGTACCGGCCGGCCGCGCGGGCCGACGCTGTGCTCTTCCCGCGAATATCGCCGTGCGCGGGCTCACTGGGCAACTGTCCCGGTTCTGGCTGGTCAGGTTGCACAAGGAGTAGGGTCCTGACCCGTGAACACTGGTCAGGATGTCCAGCTCGACGCGCTCGACTCGCGGTTGATCGAACTGCTCGCCGAGGAACCCCGGATCGGCGTGCTGGAGTGTTCCCGCCGCCTCGGCGTGGCCCGGGGCACCGTGCAGGCCCGCCTCGACAAGCTGGTCGAGCGGGGGGTGATCGGCGGTTTCGGGCCGGACGTGTCGCCGGCCGCCATCGGGTTCGGGGTGACCAGCTTCGTCACCCTGGAGATCAGCCAGCGGCACGGCCACGACCCGGTCACCGCCCACCTGGCGGCGATCCCGGAGGTGCTGGAGGCGCACACCATCACCGGCACCGGTGACCTGCTCTGCCGCATCGTGGCCCGGTCCAACGCCGACCTCCAGCGGGTGATCGACCAGATCGTCTCGTACGAGGGCATAAGGCGGGCCTCGACGATCATCGCCCTGGCCGAACAGATCCCCTACCGAGTCCTCCCCCTGGTCCGCTCCGCGGTGCAAGGAAGGGCCCCCTGTTAACGCCTCCGGTAGTAGAAGGGTCCCTTGTTAACGCCTCAGGGCGTAGCGGCCAGGGCGTCGCCCAGCGGGGTGCGTCGGTAGAGGACGGCGCGGCCGGTTCGGGTACGCGTCACCAGGCCGGACTCGCGGAGCACCGACAGGTGGTCGCCCGCCCCGCCGAGGCTCAGGTTGAGCTGAGCGACGAGCTGGCTCGTGGTCGCGGGTACGGCCAACGCCCGCAGGATCGTCGCCCGGGCCCGGCCGACCAACCGGTCCAGCGCCTCGTCGGGGCGGGTCGGGTCGGGTGGCCCGAGGAGCTCGGCGACCCCGGAGGCCCGGTAGACGATGGCGAACGGCCAGGGCCGCTGGACGTAGTTGATCATCATGCCGAACACGGTGGGGACGAGGAGCAGCCCCTGCCCGGCCAGCGTGTACGTCTCCGGATCGCGGTCGGCCACCTCGATGTACCCGACCGCCCCGCCGGGCACCCACCGCAGCCGGGGGTCCAGGCCCGCGACCGCCGACCCCCAGCCGTACGCCAGGAGGCGCCCGGCCCGGTGCAGCAGGTCCCGTTCCAGGACGGCCCGCAGGCGCGGCCAGTCCGGCTCCACCAGGGTCGTCCAGGCCGCCTCGATGCCGTCCGCGAGGCGGTCCACCACGTCCGGGGAGTCGTAGATCCGGCGGGCGTACGCCGGTGGGGTGCGGTGCCCGGCGAGATTGCAGGCCAGTTCCTCGCGGGCCTGCGCCAGTGGCGTCGCGCGGACCACCGCCAGTTCGTCGGCGAAGTCCCGGCCGGTGCCGTCCGGCGGCGGGTGGATGAAGTCCGCGTTGTACCCGCCCCGGCGCAGCAGCGCCAGCAGCGCCCCCACCGCCGGCTGTTGCCGCCGCAGTCGCTCGTACGCCGGCCGCACCCGGGTCACCCAGGGAGCCAGGCCGGGGGCGGTGTTCTGCCCGGCGCAGAGCCGGAGCGCGAACATCGCCTCACCGAGGGGCGAGATCGCGAACCGACTGGCCGCGACGTCGGCGGAAGTGACCTCGATCCGCACCGTCACCTCCTTGTTTCGGCCAGCAGCGAAAGGATAGAGGGGGTTTCGGTGAGCCGGCACGCTGACCGGGTGACCCTGACCGAAACCCGTCCCGCCACCTACCGGGACGTTTTCGCCGTCGCCGAGTTCCGGGTGCTCTTCGGCAGCTTCGGCGTGTTCCTGATCGGCGAGACGGTGAAGATGCTCGCCCTGTCCGTGCTGGTCTACGAGCGCACCGGCTCGGGGCTGCTCGCCGCGCTGGCGTACGTGACCGGGTTCCTGCCGCACGCGTTCGGCGGGGTGTTCCTGCTCGCGCTGGCCGACCGCTGGCCGCCGCGCGCGCTGATCGTCGGGTACGACCTGCTCCGGCTCGCCGTGGTGGTGGTGCTCGCCCTCGGCGTGCTCTCCCCGGGGGCCATGCTCGGGCTGGTCGCGGTCGTCGGCCTGTTCGGCCCGGTCAGCAGCGCCGCGCGGACCGCGCTGCTGCCGGAGGTGCTGCACGGCGACGCGTACGTCCTCGGGCGGTCCCTGCTCACCGTGGCGGCCGGCGGCACGCAGGTGGCCGGGTTCGCCCTCGGCGGGCTGCTGCTCGGCCTGGTCGGCCCGTACGGCGCGCTCTGGCTGACCGCCGCCACCTGCGGGCTGTCCGCCCTGCTCGTCCGCGTCGGGCTGGCACGACGCCCACCTCGGGCGCGACCGGACGGCGGGAACGCGGTCCGGGAGACCTGGCGGGTCAACCGGGCGTTGCTCGCCGACCGGCGCGTCCGGGGCCTGCTGCTGGCGCAGTGGCTGCCCGGCTCGGTGCTGGTCGGGGCGGAGGGCGTCGCCGTGCCGTACGCCGCCGGCCTCGGCGTCGACGCCAGTGCGGGCCTGCTGCTGATGGCAGCCGCGTTCGGGATGCTCGTCGGGGACCTGCTGGTGGGGCGGTTCGTCGCGCCGGCCCGCCGGGAGGCGTGGACGCCGTGGCTCGCGCTGCTGCTCGGCGTACCCATGCTGGCGTTCGTGGCCCGACCGGCGATGTGGCCGGCCGCGGCGCTCTTCGCGGTGGCCACCGCGGGCTTCGCGTACCAGCTCGGCCTGGCCCGCCGGTTCCTCGACGCGGTGCCACAGGAGCGGCGGGGGCAGGCGTTCGGGCTGGTCAGCACCGGTTTGATGGCGGTGCAGGGGCTCGCGGCGGCGGCTGGCGGTGCGCTCAGCGAGGTGCTGGCGCCGGGCACGGTGATGGCGCTGGCCGGGGCGGCGTCGCTGGTGGCGACGCTGGCGCTGTGGCGGGTGCTGACGCCGCCGCGGCCGTGAGCCTGAGGTGTTAACAAGGGGCCCTTCCTCTGCACCAGGCGTTAATAAGGGGCCCTTCCTTTCCATCCAACGGCGTGCCGGGGGGCGTTTGGGGCGGGTGGGTGGCTACGTTGGGGTGGTGGCGAAGGGGAGCGGCCTCGGCGTACGTGGCTGGCTGCTGCTCGGGCTGATCACCGTCGTCGTCCTCGCGTCGACCGGAGTGTGGAACCCGTTCCCCGGCATCTGGGACTGGGTCGACCGCAGCGAGCCGATCTCCGAGCCCGACGTGGTCTGGCAGCACCGGATCGGCGGCACGCCGCGCAGCGTCACCTTCGCCGGGGACACCGTCGTGGTCGAGCAGCGCACCCGGGTAGAGGCACGCCGGCTCAGCGACGGCACCCAGCTCTGGGAGCGCAAGGCCGACTGGGCGGCGGTGGCCGGCGGCGACCGGGACGCCGTCGTCGTCGTGGGCAAGCTCCTGGTCAAGGGGTACGAGGTACTCGACCCCACCACCGGCGTCACCCGGCGGCGGGACGACGACGCCGTGGCCGTCTGGACGTGGCGCAACCTGCTGCTCGACGCCCGCTGCGTCGAACCGACCGACTGCACACTCAGCGCCTGGGACCCGCGCGGCACGGCTCCGCTGTGGACGGCTTTCGTGCCCGGCGTCCGCAGCGGTCTGCTCGGCGACAACCCGGCGCTGCTCGACACCCGCCGGCTCGACGCCGTCCGGATCGACAAGGAGGCGGCCGGGCCGGAACCGGTGCCCCCGCTGCTCGGTCTCCCGGTCGACAACCGGGTGCACGTGCTGGACACCGCCACCGGGCGGGTCCTCACCGACGTCGAGCCGGGCCGCGAGGAACGGCTGTCGGTGGTCGGCGGCCGGCTGCTGCGGATCACCGCCCGGTCCCAGGACGGCACCTGCTTCTTCACCATCTCCGGCCGGGACCCGACCACCGGCCAGGAGGCGTGGCAGCGTGCCGGCGTCAACCTGCGGACCGCCGACGCCGCCGGGTGCGCCCAGCGGGAGGATCCGCAGGGCGCGCGCAACGTCCTCCTCGGGGTGGCGCCGGACGGCCGGGAGGCGGTCCTCGACGGGTACGACGGCCGGCTGCTGCTCGTCACCGCCCCCGGCGAGAAGATCGTCGCCGTCGACGACCGGTACGCCCTGGTCCGCGCCGCCGACAAGCGCTCCGTCTCCGCCCGGGAACTCGGCACCGGCCGGATCCGGTGGAGCCGTCCCACCGGCGCGAAGGCGGGGGCCGCGCTCACCCCGTACGCGGCGGTGCTCGCCGAGGACAAGCCGTCCCGGCTGGTGGCGCTCGATCCGCGTACCGGCGCGGAGCTGGCGACCCTGCGGACGGCCGCGAACGCGCTCGCCGTCGGCCCCACCGGCATGATCATCGGCGAGGGTCGGGAGATCGGGTACGTCCGCTTCGGCGGTGCCGCGGTCGCCCCGCCGCCGGCCGGCGGTGACGGGCCGCGGCCGGGCCCCGCCGGGACCGGTGACGTGCCGGCGCCCGAGGACAGCTGCGGGCCGAAGCGGGAGCTGTGCCCCGACCCGGACAGCTGACCGTGGTCCCACGGCGGCGCCCCTCCGGCGCCTCCGCCCGGTCCGACCGGCGCCGATGAGAGCGGCGTCCCAGGACCCACCCGGCGGGTGGGACTGATCGACCCTCCTGCCCTAGGCTTTCCGCTCATGAGCAGTGCCGCCGCCTTCTCGTACGCCCCCCTGCTGCCGACCGGTCCCGACCAGACGGAGTACCGCCTGGTCACCGACGAGGGCGTCGACGTCGTCGACGGGCCCGGAGGCCGCCGGTTCCTCACCGTGGAGCCGGCCGCGCTGACCGCGCTGACCGCCGAGGCGATGCACGACATCGCGCACTTCCTGCGCCCCGCGCACCTGGCGCAGCTCCGGTCGATCATCGAAGACCCGATGGCCTCCCCGAACGACCGGTTCGTCGCGTTGGACCTGCTGCGCAACGCCAACATCGCGGCCGGCGGCGTGCTCCCGATGTGCCAGGACACCGGCACCGCGATCGTCATGGGCAAGCGCGGCCGGCACGTCCTCACCGACGGCGCCGACGCCGAGGCCATCTCCCGCGGCGTGTGGCAGGCGTACACCCGACTGAACCTGCGGTACTCGCAGCTCGCCCCGCTGACCATGTGGGAGGAGCGCAACACCGGCAGCAACCTGCCGGCCCAGGTGGAGATCTACGCCGAGGACCCGGACGGGCACCCGGACGCGTACAAGTTCCTCTTCATGGCCAAGGGCGGCGGCTCGGCCAACAAGTCGTACCTCTACCAGGAGACCAAGGCCCTGCTGAACCCGACGCGGATGATGCAGTTCCTGGAGGAGAAGCTGCGGCTGATCGGCACGGCGGCGTGCCCGCCGTACCACCTGGCCATCGTCATCGGCGGCACCAGCGCCGAGTACGCGTTGAAGACCGCCAAGTACGCCTCCGCGAAGTATCTGGACGCGCTGCCCACCGCCGGCTCGCTCACCGGGCACGGCTTCCGTGACCTGGAACTGGAGGCGGAGGTGCTGGAGCTGACCCGCAACTTCGGCATCGGCGCGCAGTTCGGCGGGCGGTACTTCTGCCACGACGTACGGGTGGTCCGGCTGCCCCGCCACGGGGCGTCCTGCCCGGTGGCGATCGCCGTCTCCTGCTCGGCGGACCGGCAGGCGGTCGCGAAGATCACCCCGTCGGGCGTGTGGCTGGAACGACTCGAAACCGACCCGGCCCGCTACCTGCCCGACGTCACCGACGCGCAGCTGGACACCTCCGAGGTCGTCCGGGTCGACCTCAACCGGCCGATGGACGAGATCCGCGCCGAGCTCTCCAAGTACCCGGTGAAGACCCGCCTGTCGCTGAGCGGCCCCCTGGTCGTCGCCCGGGACATCGCCCACGCGAAGATCGCCGAGCGGCTGGACGCCGGTGAGCAGATGCCGTCGTACCTGCGCGACCACGCCGTCTACTACGCCGGCCCGGCCAAGACCCCCGAGGGGTACGCCTCCGGCTCGTTCGGCCCGACGACCGCCGGCCGGATGGACGCGTACGTGGAGAAGTTCCAGGCGGCTGGCGGCTCGATGGTGATGCTGGCCAAGGGCAACCGTTCCGCCCAGGTCACCCGCTCCTGTCACCAGCACGGCGGCTTCTACCTCGGCTCGATCGGCGGCCCGGCCGCCCGGCTCGCGCAGGACTGCATCAAGCACGTCGAGGTCCTGGAGTACCCCGAGCTGGGCATGGAGGCGGTCTGGAAGATCGAGGTGAAGGACTTCCCGGCGTTCATCGTCGTGGACGACAAGGGCAACGACTTCTTCGCCGAGGTCACCAAGCCGGTCCTCACCGTCGGCCGCCGCTGAGGTTCCGCGTACGCGTCGGCCGTTCTCCTCGCGGAGTACGGCCGTCGGCGTCTCCGACGCCGGTGCGCCCGTCCGTCTGGGGACCGGGCGGGCGCACCGCCCCCGTCGGATGCCGCATCCGGCAACCCGGATCGAGTCTCGACCTCCGCCCTGTCGATCCGCTCTCACATCGCTATCACCGGCGTGTGGCGAGCTGTCACCACCGGGCTACGCTGCTGGAAGTTGCCTGGATTCGACGGCGGGGGCGGTAGATGCGGTTCGGGATCCTGGGACCCTTGCGGGTCGGCGGTGGCGACGCCACCGTCACCGCGGGTCGGGACCGGACCGTGCTCGCCATGCTGCTGCTGCGGGCCGGCCGGATCGTGCCGGTGGACGACTTGGTCGACGCGGTCTGGGAGGACCGGCCACCGGCCACCGCCCGAGCCCAGTTGCAGACCTGCGTGTCCCGCCTGCGGCAGCGCCTCGTCGCGCTCGGGCTGCCACCGGAGACCATCGTCACCGACCCGGTGGGCTACGGCGTACGCACGGCGGACGGTGACCTCGACGCGGAGGTGTTCGCCCGGGAGGTCGACGCCGCCCGGTCGGCCGTCGCCGCCGGCCAGCTCGCGGACGCCCGCCGCCGCTTCCGCGCCGGGCTCGCCCTCTGGCGCGGCCCGGCGCTGAGCGGAATCACCAGCCGGAGCGTGCGCCGCCGGGCCCAGGCCCTGGACGAGCAGCGGCTGACCGCGCTGGAGGAGTGCGTGGATGTCGAGCTGCGGCTCGGCCACGCGGCCGACCTGCTCGACGAACTCGCCGAGACAGTGGAACGGCACCCCCTGCGGGAGCGGTTGCGCGGTCACCTGATGCTCGCTCTCTCCGCGGTCGGACGGCAGGCCGACGCGCTCGCCGTCTACCGGGAGGGCCGCCGGTTGTACGCCGAGGAGCTGGGCATCGATCCCGGCGCGGCGTTGCAGGAGCTGCACCAGCGGGTGCTCGCGGGCGACCTCGCCATGACCACCACCCAGCGGACGACGGTCACCTCGGTTCGGGCCCTGCCCCGGGCGATCGACGACTTCACCGGCCGCCAGGACACCATCGCCCGCCTGCTGAAGGAGATCGAGCAGGACGGCACCCGGATCCAGGTGATCGACGGGATGGCGGGCAGCGGCAAGACCACCCTCGCTGTGCACCTGGCGAACCGGATCGCCGGCCGCTACCCCGACGCGCAGCTCTTCATCGACCTGCACGGCCACAGCGAGCGCACGCCACTGTCGCCCACCGCTGCGCTGGCCACCCTGCTGCGGCAGCTGGGCGTGCCGCCCGAGCGCATCCCGGTGCACCTGGACGACCGGCTCACGCTGTGGCGCACCGAGCTGTCCGGGCGCCGGGCGCTGGTGCTGCTGGACAACGCCGCGAGCGCCGACCAGGTTGCGCCCCTGCTTCCCACCGGACCCGGCTGCCTGACGCTGGTCACCAGCCGGCGCCGACTGGTGGGGCTGGACGAGGGGCGTCCCTCCTCGCTGCCGGTGCTCGACCTGGACGAGGCCGTCGAGCTGCTGGGCCGGGTGGCGGGTGCGGACCGGGTCGCGGCCGAACCGGAGGCCGCCGCCGAGGTGGCACGTCGCTGCGGGTACCTGCCCCTGGCCATCCGGCTCGCCGGCGCCCGGCTGGCCCACAGACCGGGGTGGCGGATCGCCGACCTCGTCGACCGGCTGGCCGGCGCCCGCGATCCGCTCGCCGAGCTCGTCGCCGGGCAGCGCTCGGTCGGGGACGCGTTCGCCCTGTCGTACGCCCAGGTGCCCCCGGCAGCGCAGCGCCTTTTCCGGTTGCTCGGCCTGCACCCGGGGATCCGGTTCGACAATTCGGTCGCCGCCGCCCTGACCGACCTGCCGCTGCCCGACGCGCAGGCCCTGCTCGACGAACTCGTCGACGCGCACCTGGTCGACGAACCCGAGCCCGGCCGGTTCCGCCTGCACGACCTGGTCCGCGAGTACGCCCGGCGGCTCCTCGCCGAACCGGAACGGCGGGCCGCCCTGGAACGCCTGCTCGACCATCACCTGTACGTCGCCGACACCGTCAGCGCGCAGATCGAGACGAGCAGCGGCCGAGGGTTGTTCGCCCTGCCGCCACCGCCGCGACCGGACCTGGTGGCTGCCGCGGCGCAGTGGGCGGGCTGGTACGACGAGAATCGGGCGGTGCTGACCGCCCTGGTCCGGCTGGCCGAGGAGGACGGGTTCCGCCGGCACTGCTGGCAACTGGCCCGCGCGACGTGGGGCGCGAACTTCGAGCGGGGCCACCTGGACGACCTGGTCGAGACGCACAGCGCCGGCCTGCGCGCCGCTCAGCGGCTGGGCGACGACGACGCCGTGTCCGTCATGCTCAACTACCTGTCGTCGGCCTACTACCGGCTCGCGCGCATTCCGGAGGCCATTCGGCTCATCGAGATGGCGCTTGACCTGCGGCGCCGACTCGGTTTGGTGCATCAGGTGCGAGTCAGCCTGTGGAACCTGGGCAGTCTGCACGCCGCGAACGGCGACTACCGGCAGAGCAAGGAGTGCTTCGACGAGGCGATCGGCCTGACCCGGCAGTTCGGTGCGTCCGCCGAATCCGCCAACCTGCTCAACAACCTGGCTGACGCCCTGCTCAACTGGGGACGCTACGACGAGGCGTTGCGGGCCAGCCGGCAGCACCTGCTGAATTCGCGTCAGATACACGACCTGAGGCACGTGTCGCGGGCGATCGGGCACATCGGGGTGATCCGCCACCGGATGGGGGACGTCGAGCCGGCCCGACGGTTGCTGCGGACGGCGCTGGTCCTGAAGCGCCGGTTCGGCAACCGGTACGGGGAGGGCGAGGCGCTCAACGAACTGGGTGCGATGGAGCGCGGGGCGGGCCGGCCGGAGGCGGCAGCGGCACTGCACCGGGAGGCGCTGACCGCGATGATCGACTCAGGCGACCGGATCGCGCAGTGTGCGTCGCGCAACCTGCTCGCGCGGGCGATCCTGGAGCAGGGGGACGTCACCAGCGCGCTGGATCTGTTCCGCCGGGTGCTGAGTGACGCGGCCAGGATCGGCAATCGCTACGAGCAGGCGCGGGCGCTGGACGGGATCGCCCGCTGCCTCCGGACGGACGACCCGGTCGCCGCCCGCGTGCACTGGACGCGGGCGCTCGCCCTGTTCCAGCAGATCGACGTGCCGGAGCGGCACGAGGTGGAGCGGCTGCTCGGCGAGCTGGGCTGAGTCGCTCGGCGCGAACATCTGCACGCCGTGGCGGTGCGCGGCAGGATGGTACGCGTGACGACTCCAGAGGCGACGGGTTACCGGATCGAACGCGACTCGATGGGCGAGGTGGAGGTGCCCGCCGAGGCGCTGTGGCGGGCGCAGACCCAGCGTGCGGTGCAGAATTTCCCGATCTCCGGCCGGGGGATCGAGCCGGCTCAGATCAAGGCCCTGGCGCAGGTGAAGGGGGCCGCGGCGGAGGTCAACGGCGAGCTGGGGGTGATCGACGCGAACGTGGCCGCCGCGATCGTGGCCGCCGCCGCGCACGTGGCCGCCGGTGGGTACGACGACCAGTTTCCGGTGGATGTCTTCCAGACCGGCTCCGGCACGTCCTCCAACATGAACGCCAACGAGGTGATCGCCACCCTGGCCAGCCGGGAGCTGGGCCGGGACGTGCACCCCAACGACGACGTCAACGCCTCGCAGTCCAGCAACGACGTCTTCCCGACGTCGATCCACCTGGCCGCCACCCAGTTCGTGGTGGAGGATCTGCTCCCCTCGCTCCGGCATCTGGCCGAGGCGCTGGAGGGCAAGGCGGTCGAGTTCGAGACCGTGGTCAAGGCGGGCCGTACCCACCTGATGGACGCCACGCCGGTCACTCTCGGCCAGGAGTTCGGCGGGTACGCCGCGCAGGTCCGCTACGGCATCGAGCGGCTGGAGTCGGCGCTGCCCCGCCTCGCCGAGCTGCCGCTGGGCGGCACCGCCGTGGGCACCGGCATCAACACCCCGCTCGGCTTCGCCGCCCGGGTGATCGAGAAGCTGCGCGCCTCGACCGGCCTGCCGCTGTCGGAGGCGCGCAACCACTTCGAGGCGCAGGGCGCGCGGGACGCCCTCGTGGAGACCTCGGGGCAGCTCCGCACGGTCGCGGTCGGCCTGTACAAGATGGCCAACGACATCCGCTGGATGGGCTCCGGTCCCCGCGCCGGCCTGCGCGAGCTGCGCATCCCGGACCTCCAGCCCGGGTCGTCGATCATGCCCGGCAAGGTCAACCCGGTTGTCTGCGAGGCCGTCCGCCAGGTCTGCGCCCAGGTGATCGGCAACGACGCCACCGTCGCCTTCGCCGGCTCCCAGGGCGACTTCGAGCTGAACGTCATGCTCCCGGTCATGGCCCGCAACATCCTGGAGTCGATCAAGCTGTTGGCCGCGTCGAGCCGCCTGTTCGCCGACCGCTGCGTGGTCGGCCTGGTCGCGGACGCCGAGGTCTGCCTGGCGTACGCGGAAGGCTCGCCGTCGATCGTGACCCCGCTCAACCGCCACCTCGGGTACGACGAGGCCGCCTCGATCGCCAAGGAGGCGCTGGCCAAGCAGATCTCCATCAAGGAGGTGGTGATCGCCCGGGGGCACGTCGACTCCGGCAAGCTCACCGAGACGCAGTTGGAGGAGGCGCTCGACCTGCTCCGGATGACCCATCCCTAGCCGTCCTGCGGCCAGCGTGAGCCGGGCCGTCGCGCACGGCCACGGCGCCGCGCCGGCCCGGCACAGCCAGATCGGTGGCAGCGGCGGGTGCGGACGCCCGGCCGGCGGTTGTCGGGGCGGCACCTGGCGGGCTGGCGTGGGCGGCCGGGTCGGGGGGCCTCGCGGGTGGGGCCGGGCATGGTGGTGCCCTCCTTTGGAGCTGACTCGTTCACGACATCACCCCGGCGCGGCGGGACCGCCCGGCCGGGGGAACGGGCGGTCCCGCGCGGCGCGGCCGTATCGGGGACTGGGCCGGCCGCGCCGCTCTTCACACTCTGCTGTGGACACCACTACGGTCGGAGGTGTTTCGCTACTCGGCGTCGATGGTCAGCGCCGCCGAGTTGGGCCAACAGCCGCCCACCGGCAAGTACCTGGAACAGTTCGACAAAGCCCTCGACACCGGCGGCCTCTTCGGCCGCATGTTGAGCGACCTGGTCAGCCTCGACCGCGCTCAGGCCTGGCAGCGTGGCGCGAAAGCGATCATTGCCCAAGCTGCCCGGCTGCGATGGTTTGAACCGTTGTACGTTCCTGGCCTACTTCAGACCGAGGGTCATGCGAGAGCCGTCTTCGAGGCGGGCGGCCTTCTCGATGCCGAAGATCCTGTCAGGCGAAACGCGCCCTACCTGGTGGCGATCGTCGACGAGGCTGCCCTGCGTCGGCGCGTGGGGGAGCGCAAGACCATGGCCGAGCAGTTGCTACACCTCGCGCAGGTCGCCGCCGAGCATCCCCGGGTCCGACCGCACGTCGTTCCTCGCTCGGCCACGGAGTATCCCGGCCTGAGTGGGCCGTTCATCTTGGCGACCTCGGTCGACGGCAGTGACGTGGCCTTCCTCAGCAGCCACATCGGAGGGCAGGAGCTGGATCGACCCCAGGATCTCTCGTTCCTGCGGCAGGTGTGGGAGGTTAGCCTCGGCGAGGCGTGCACACCCGCGCGGTCAATCGCCCTGATGAAGGAAGTGGCCAAGTCGTGGAGTTGAGCGGCGCCCGGTGGCGCAGGAGCAGTCGAAGCGGCCAGTCCAACGACTGTGTCGAGGTGGCGACGAATCTGCCGGGGCTGGTGGGGGTGCGGGACAGCAAGGATCCGGCGGGGGCGGTGCTGTGCTTCGGGGCGTACAACTGGCGGGTCTTCGTGGCGGCGTTGCCGCAGCGGAGGTGACCGGCGCGCCCGGCGCGGACGTCCTCGCCCGGCTGGCCCGCGAACGGGTCGTGTGGCTCTGCACGTTGCGGGCGGACGGGTCGCCGCACCTGACGCCGGTGTGGTTCCTGTACCGGGACGGTGAGTGGTGGGTCGGTACGGCCGAGCGGAACCGCAAGGTCCGCAACGTGCTCGCCGACCCGCGGGTGTCGCTGGCACTGCCGGACGGCGATGCGCCGGTCGTGGCGGAGGGGACGGCAACGGTGGTGCGGACGCCGTTCCCGGCCGATGTGGTGACGGCGTTCCGGAATCGGTACGACGGCTGGGACGTCTCGGTCGACGGGCCGGACGGCCGGTACGTGCTGTTGCGGATCGCGGTGTCCCGGTGGCTGTTGACCGGCACGGCGCGCTGATGCATTGACGACATCAGCTCCAAAGCGTCCGATCGGTCACCTCTTTCCGGCGGCCTTGCGGGCCCGGTAGGCGGTGACGGCGGCGCGGTTGCCGCAGCCGGCGTCGCAGAAGCGGCGGGACCGGTTCTTCGACAGGTCGACCAGGACGTTGTCGCAGTCGGGGTGGTCGCAGATCCGTAGCCGGCTCAGCTCGCCGCTGCGGACGAGGTCGGCCATCGCCATCGCCGCCTCCACCGCCATCCGGACGGCGAGAGGCGCGTCGCGGGGCACGGCGTGCAGGTGGTACGGCTCGTCGTCGTGCGTGATGAGCTGCGGCAGGGCGTCGTTCTCCCGGAGCAGCCCGTTGACGATCGCCACGATCTCGTCGGTGTCGGCGTGCCAGAGCCGGCGCAGCCGGGGGCGCAGCCCGCGGACGGCCTCCAGCTCCGCGTCGGTGTGCTCGTGCCGTCCGCTGTACGCGTGGGCGACGAAGAACTCGTCCAGGGCGGCCACGTCCGGCAGGCCCTCGCCGTCGCTGCCGCCGGTGTTGACCAGTGCGGCGGCGGCGATGAGCGAACACTCGGTGTCATGGGCAAAAAGCAACTTGACTCCTGTCAGGGTGCCGGCCTAGCGTCATTGGCGTAGGCATATTTTGCCCGTGACGCCACCGAATCGCCAAGGAGAGCCCCGATGCGCCAACCATCCGTCGGCGGTGCCGGCCTCGTCCTGGCCGTGTTCTCCGCGCTGACGTTCGCCACCTCCGGCACGTTCGCGCGGTCGTTGATCAACGCCGGCTGGTCGGCGGAGGCAGTGGTGGTCGCCCGCGTCGGCCTGGCCGCCCTGGTCGTGGCGCTGCCGGCGGTGCTGGCGCTGCGCGGACGCTGGTCGGTGCTCCGCCGCAATGTCGCGTCGATCGGCGTCTTCGGGCTGCTCGGTGTCGCCCTCGCCCAGGTGTGCTTCTTCAACGCCGTGCGGTACCTGCCGGTCGGCGTCGCGCTGATGCTGGAGTACCTGGGCATCGTGGTCGTCGTCGGCTGGATGTGGCTGGCCCACGGGCAACGCCCGCGCCGGCTGACCGTCGCCGGCTCGGCCGCGGCCCTGGCCGGGCTCGCGCTCGTGCTCGACCTGACCGGCGCCGGCCGCCTCGACCCGGTGGGTGTGCTCTGGGGGCTCGGCGCGGCGATCGGGCTGGCCGGCTACTTCGTGCTCGCCGGGCGGGTCGACGCGAACCTGCCGTCGGTGGTCATGGCCTCCGGCGGGATGGCCGTCGGGGCGGCCGTGCTGCTGCTCCTCGGCCTGGTCGGCGTGCTGCCGCTGCGGGCGACCTTCAACGACGTCGACTTCGCCGGGCAACGCACGAGCTGGCTCGTGCCGGTGGTCGGGCTGGTGCTGGTGGCGGCGGTGATCGCGTACCTCTCCGGGATCGCCGCGGCGCGCATCCTCGGCGCCCGGCTGGCATCCTTCGTCGGGCTGACCGAGGTGATGTTCGCGGTGCTGATCGCCTGGCTGGTGCTGGACGAGCTGCCGACCCTGGTGCAACTGCTCGGCGGCGGATTGATCGTCGCCGGCGTGGCCCTGGTACGCCTCGACGAGCCTCGCGACACCCCGGCGGCGGGCGAGCCGGAGCCCGCGCTGGCCGCCGGCCGCTGACGGCTGGGAACGGTGGGCGGCCGGAGCGCGCCGAACTGTCCACTTTGACGGACCTGCCCGGCGTCTCGGGCCGTCTTAGGGACGAAGACGATCTGTCGGGCGTAATGGGGTAGGTGTCTGGCGGAAACCGTTCCGGTGTTGTGTGATGGCTGCCACGTCCCTCAACGAGAGGATCCGATGTGGTGAGCAAGCGTTTCACCGCCGGTGCCGTCGCTACCGCAACGGCCCTGGCACTGACGGTGACCGGGCTGGGGGTGCCGGCGGGTGCCGCGCCGACCAGTATCCGGACATTCACCGTCGTGGCCGAGGACGGCGTCACCGCCGATGCGGCCATCGCCGCGATCCGCGGGGCCGGGGGCACCGTGGTGTCCCGGACCGACGACGTCGGCATGTTCCAGGTCACCAGCGACCGGGCTGACTTCGCGGCCCGCGCCACGGCCGCCTCGGCCCTGATCGGTGCCGCCGAGCAGAAGGCCATCGGTCGCAAGCCCAAGGTCGACCGGGTCGAGCAGGAGCACCTGCTGGCCGCCGCGGTCGCCAAGGGCTCCGGCGAGCGCCGGTCGGCGCGGATGGACCCGCTGGACGAGAAGCTGTGGGGTCTGGACATGATCCGGGCCGACAAGGCCCGCAAGGTCGAGCCGGGCGACCGACGCGTCACGGTCGGCGTCCTGGACACCGGCGTCGACGCCAGCCACCCGGACATCGCGCCGAACTTCGACTGGAAGCTGTCCCGCAACTTCGCCCCCGACATCGTCGACGTGGACGGTGAGTGCGAGGTCGCGAGCTGCGTCGACCCGGTCGGCACCGACGACGGCGGCCACGGCACGCACGTGGCGGGCACCATCGGCGCCGCCGCCAACGGCTTCGGCCTCTCCGGCGTCGCGCCGAAGGTCTCCCTGGTCGAGCTGAAGGGTGGCCAGGACTCCGGCTACTTCTTCCTGGAGCCGGTGGTCAAGTCTCTGCTGCACGCCGGCAAGGCCGGCCTCGACGTGGTCAACATGTCGTTCTACGTCGACCCGTGGCTCTACAACTGCACCGCCAACCCGGCCGACTCGCCCGAGGACCAGGCCGAGCAGCGCGCCATCATCGAAGCGATGAAGCGGGCGCTGAACTACGCCCACAACCGGGGCGTCACGCTGGTCGGCGCCCTCGGCAACAACCACGAGGACCTCGGCGACCCGCGGGTCGACACCTCCAGCCCGGACTACGGCGACACCCCGCCGTACCCGCGGCCGATCGACAACGACAGCTGCTGGGACCTCCCGGCGGAGGGCCCGCACGTCATCGGTGTCTCCGCGCTCGGTCCGTCGGGCAAGAAGTCCGACTTCTCCAACTACGGTACGGAGCAGATCAGCGTGGCCGCGCCGGGTGGCTGGTTCCGGGACGGCTTCGGCACCGACACCTTCCGGACCGACGCCAACATGATCCTCTCCACGTACCCGAAGAAGGTGCTCCAGGAGGAGGGCTCGGTCGACGAGGACGGCAACGTCGTGCCGGAGGCCGCGACGTTCGTGTTCAAGGAGTGCAAGCGCAACGGTGAGTGCGGGTACTACACGTACCTGCAGGGCACCTCGATGGCCGCGCCGCACGCCTCGGGCGTGGCCGCGCTGATCGTCAGCAGGTACGGCAAGCAGCAGGGCCGGGCCGGCTACGGCATGAACCCGGACCTGGTCGAGCAGCACCTGTACCGCACGGCCGCCGAGCACGCCTGCCCGGAGCCGCGGCTCCAGCAGTACCGCAACGAGGGCCGCGACGAGACCTTCGACGCGTACTGCGCCGGTGGGCTCAACTTCAACGGCTTCTACGGGTACGGGATCATCGACGCGTACGCGGCGGTGACCAGCCCGCTCAAGCCGAACGCCCGCCCGTAAGGGCCAGATCGACCCTGGGGGCCCGGTCGACCGTCGCGGTCGGCCGGGCCCTCCGGCTCTGATCGACTCCGGTTCATGGAAGTCGGGCCATCGGTGCGTGGTGGATACCGCGACTTCATGGAAGTCGAGTCGATCAAGGACGCCAACCGCGCGAGGTGAGCGCGGCGCGCACCTCGGCGGCGATCTTTGGGAACTCCTGATACAGGCGACGACTGGTCACGTGCAGCACCAGCCAACCAGATGTCACGAGCTGGTTGAGCCGCTGGCGGTCGAGGTGGAGCCGCTCCCGGTCGTGGTGCCAGTGGCCGTCGTACTCGACCGCCACCCGGTACTCCGGCCACGCGAGGTAGGGATGGAGGACGCGGCCGGTCGGCAGGCGGACCGGATGCTGGGTGACCGGTCGGGGCAGGCCCGCCAGGGCCATCCGCACCCGTAGGTGCGACTCGGGTGGTGACTGTGCACCCGGGTCGGCGAGATCGAACACCCAGCGGGCCCGCTTCCCGCCGGGCCGGCCCCCGCGTAGACCCGCCTCCGCCAGCAGCGCCGACCGCGTGGTCAGGCCCTGTCGGAGCAGCGCGTCGAGGATGCTGACCGCCCGGACCGGTTCCAGCCAGACAGCGGTCTCCCACGCGGCCTGGGTGGGCCCCGTTCGAGCGCAGCCGCCGTCGGACGTCGGCGAAGAGGCCGGATTGCCTTCGCGCCCCGGCCCGGAGGGATGATCGTCCGCCCCGGCGACGTGCAGCCGGATGCCCTTCTGCGCGCCGACCCGGCGGGACAGCGGGACGAGCACGTGGACATCGTCGGCGAAGGTGGCCGCGTGTTCGACGCCGTGCAGGTACGCGGCCGAGGGGCCGGCGAACAGCGCGCCGTCCGGCAGGCGCAGCGCGGCGGCGCGGCACGCCAACGCGTGATCCCGCTCCAGCCGCGCGTCGGCGTACACGTCGTGGCGGAGGCGGACCCAGGCCGAGCTCCGGAGCTGATGCTCGGTGAGCAGCCGTCGACGGACGGCGTCCGAGCCACGGAACACCTGCCAGGCGAGGGTGGCGGGCCGATGCGGTCGAGGTGGCATGCCGACCAGCGTGCGGCGTCCGGTGGTGTGGGGACAGACCTGTGGACAACCGCCGGCCCCGTCCCCGCCGTCGCCTGTGGACAAACCGTGATGCGGCCGGTCAGGTGTGGTACAGGCGAGATCAACTCGTCATCCTGGAGGTCGGGCTGTCGCAGTGACTCGGAAACCCCGACCTCAATGACGTCGAGTGGATCAAGGGGTCAGCGGAGGGCGGCGGCGACGGCGGTGGCCGCCGCGAGCACCTGCGCGCCGACCGTCTCGGTGTCCAGGGCTGCCAACGACACCACGCCGACGCTCGCCTCCAGGCCGGGTACGCCCAGCACCGGCGCCGCCACCCCGTACGCCCCGGACTGCAACTCCCCTGCGGTGCTCACCGGGCCGGCGGCGCCCGACCGGCCGGCGAGGATGGCCCGGCCCGCGGCCCCGCGTTCCAGCGGATGCCGTGCCCCGGTCCGGTACGCCACGTGGAACGCCGTCCAGCTCGGCTCCACCACGGCCAGCGCGACGCCCTCGCCGCCCTCGACCACGGTCAGGTGGGCGGTCGCGCCGGCCTGCTCGGCGAGCCGGCGCAGCGCGGGCAGCGCCCCCTCGGCCAGCAGCGGCTGGGCCCGCCGGGCGAGGTGCAGCACACCGGCCCCGAGCCGCAGCCGGCCGTCGGCGTCGCGGCGCAGCATCCCGTGCGCGGTCAGCGGCGCGACCAGCCGGTAGACGGCCGCGCGGCCGATGGCCAGCCGGTTCGCCGCCTCCGTGACGGTCAGCCCACCGGGCGCGTCGGCGACCAGGTGCACCAGCCGCAGCCCGCGGTCCAGGGTCTGTGCGCTCTCACCCCCGCGCACCTCGGTCCCACCGCGTCCACCGGCCGCCGGAGCCACCCGGGCCGGCGGCGCGCCGGTCGCCTGGCCGGTGCCGGGCGGCAGCTCGGGGTCCCGGGCCGTCGGGTCGCTGCCGGGTCGGGCGGTGGTGTCCACGACCAGCAGCGTACGACCCGGCTCCGGGCGACCCGGAAAAGCGGGGACGGATACCCTTGTACGGTGACGCTACGCCTGTATGACACCGCCACCCGATCGGTGCGGGACTTCGTCCCGCGGGAAGCCGGCAAGGTGGGGGTCTACCTGTGTGGTCTCACCCTCCAGGCGCCGCCGCACATCGGGCACCTTCGCTCCGGCGTGAACTACGACGTGCTGCGCCGGTGGCTGCTCGCGCACGGTCTGGAGGTCCGGTTCGTCCGGAACCTCACCGACATCGACGACAAGATCCTCGTGAAGGCGCAGGAGCAGGGCCGGCCGTTCTGGTCGATCGCGTACGCCAACGAGTTGAAGCTCGCCGCCGCGTACCGGGCGCTGAACGTGCTGCCCCCGACGTACGAGCCGCGGGCGACCGGGCACATCCCGGAGATGCACGAGCTGATCGCGAAGCTCATCGACACCGGGCACGCCTACCCGGCCACCGACGGCTCCGGCGACGTCTACTTCGACGTGTGCTCCTGGCCGGCGTACGGGGCGCTGTCCAACCAGTCCCCGGACGACATGCAGTCCGCCGGCGACGCGCCCGACCGGGGCAAGCGCGACCCGCGCGACTTCGCCCTGTGGAAGGGCGCCAAGCCGGAGGAGCCGGCGGACGCGTACTGGCCGTCGCCGTGGGGGCGGGGCCGGCCCGGCTGGCACATCGAGTGCTCGGCGATGTGCTGGCGCTACCTGGGCGCCGAGTTCGACATCCACGGCGGCGGGTTGGACCTGACGTTCCCGCACCACGAGAACGAGCTCGCCCAGTCGCAGGCGGCCGGGCTGTCGTTCGCGCGGTTCTGGGTGCACCACGGCCTGCTCAACATCGGCGGCGCGAAGATGGGCAAGTCGCTGGGCAACACGCTCGACCTGACGTACGTGGACTCGCTCGGTGTCCGCCCGGTGGAGCTGCGCTACTACTACGCCGCCGCGCACTACCGGTCGGCCATCGACTACTCGGAGGACGCGCTGCGCGAGGCGGCCGTCGCGTACCGGCGTGTCGAGGGCTTCGTCCAGCGGGCCGCCGAGCGGGTGGGCGCGGGGTCGCTCGGCGAGGTGCCGGCCGCCTTCGCCGCCGCCATGGACGACGACCTCAACACGTCGGCCGCGCTCGCCGTGGTGCACGAGGTGGTCCGGGACGGCAACACCGCCCTGACCGGCGGCGACGATGTGACCGTGCGCACCGCACTCGGCCAGGTGCGCGCCATGCTGGATATCCTCGGTGTCGACCCCCTGGACCCGGCGTGGACCGGTGGCGGCGGCGCGGAGGACCTGCGCGCCGTGGTGGACTCCCTGGTGGCCCTGGCCCTCGAGCAGCGCGCGCAGGCGCGCAGCCGGAAGGACTGGGCCGCCGCCGACGCGGTACGCGACCAGCTCAAGCAGGCCGGCGTGGTGGTCGAGGACACCCCCCAGGGCCCCCGTTGGACTATTGGAGAGCAGGACTGATGGCCGGCAACTCGCAGCGCCGTGGCCGGCGACTGACGCCGAAGAAGGGCGCCACGAAGGGCTCCGGCGGCAAGGGTCGGGACGCCCTCGCCGGGCGGGGTCGCACCCTGCCCGCCGACGAGCGGCCGTGGCACAAGGCGTACTCGGGCACCGAGAAGCTGCCCCAGCGCACCGCCTGGAAGCAGGAGAAGGAACGCCGGGCCGCCACCGAGGAGGGGCGCGCCCCCAAGATCGGCCAGCCCGGCACGAAGGACACCACCTGGGGCAGGGGCGGTGGCCGGGGGGTACCCGCCGGCAAGGGCGGCGGGAAGGGCCGGCCGGCCGGCCGCGGCGGCCCCCGGGTCGCCCCGGGCCGCAAGGCCAACCCGGCGAAGGACGCGCCGGAGCTGCTGGTCGGCCGCAACCCGGTGCTGGAGTCGCTGCGGGCGAACGTGCCGGCGACCGCCCTGTACGTGGCGCAGGGCATCGACATCGACGACCGGGTCAACGAGATCGTCCGCACCGCCGCCGACCGGGGCATCGCGCTCCTCGAGGTCAGCCGCGCCGAGCTGGACCGGATGACCGGCGGCGTGCTGCACCAGGGCGTCGGGCTGCAGGTGCCGCCGTTCGCGTACGAGCCCTTCGAGGACCTGATGGCCGCCGCCCTGGAGCAGGCCGCGCCGCTGCTGGTCGCGCTGGACGGGGTCACCGACCCGCGCAATCTGGGCGCCGTGATCCGGTCCGCCGCCGCGTTCGGCGCGCAGGGTGTGTTCGTACCCGAGCGGCGGGCCGCCGGGATCACCGCGACCGCCTGGCGGACCAGCGCCGGCGCGGCCGCGCGCGTCCCCGTCGCCCAGGTGACCAACCTGACCCGGTCGCTGAAGGCCTGCAAGGAGGCCGGCTTCATCGTGGTCGGCCTGGACGCCGACGGCGAGACTGACCTGTACGACCTGGAAGCCGCCGTCGGCCCGCTCGTGGTGGTGGTCGGTTCCGAGGGGCGCGGGCTGTCCCGGCTGGTCGGCGAGACCTGCGACCTGACCGTCAGCATCCCCATGATCTCCGACGTGGAGTCGCTCAACGCCAGCGTCGCCGCGGCCGTGACCCTCGCCGAGGTGGCGCGCCGCCGGGCCGTCGAAGGCTGACGGTTCCGTAGACACCCGAAAAGGGGCGGTCCGCCGAAGCGGGCCGCCCCTTTTCGCGTACGTCAGATCCGGACGCCGGTCTTCGCGTGGAAGACGTGGCTGCGGCCGGTACGCGGCTTGACGAACACGGTGTCACCCATGTTCGGCATGCTGCGCCGGTCGGTGCGGACGACGAAGCGCTCGTTGGCGCCACCCAGCGCGGCGTGGCCGTAGACGTTGGCGTCCGAGCCCAGGTCCTCGACCAGCTCGACGACCACCGGCATGCCGCCCTCGGTGGGGCTGACCAGGTCGCAGTCCTCCGGGCGGAAGCCCACGGTCACCTTGCCGTCGCCACCCTCGGCGCGGGCCGCCTCGACCTGCTCGCGGGTGAGCGGGACGTACATCTCGGCGAACTCGGCGCCCTTGTCGTTCAGCGGCACCGTCTTGATGTTCATGGCCGGGGAGCCCATGAAACCGGCGACGAAGACGTTCGCCGGGGTGTCGTAGAGCGCCCGCGGGGTGTCGACCTGCTGCAGCTCACCGTCGAGCAGGACGGCCACCCGGTGACCCATGGTCATGGCCTCGACCTGGTCGTGGGTGACGTAGACGGTGGTGACGCCGAGCTTGGCCTGGAGCGACGCGATCTGCGTACGGGTCTGGACCCGCAGCTTGGCGTCGAGGTTCGACAGGGGCTCGTCCATGAGGAAGACCTGCGGCTCGCGGACGATCGCCCGGCCCATGGCCACCCGCTGGCGCTGACCGCCGGAGAGCGCCTTCGGCTTGCGGCTGAGGAAGTCCTCCAGCTGGAGCAGCGCCGCCGCCTCCTTGACCCGCCGGTCGATCTCCGACTTCGAGGTCTTGCGCAGCTTGAGCGCGAACGCCATGTTCTCGTACACCGTCATGTGCGGGTAGAGGGCGTAGTTCTGAAAGACCATCGCGATGTCGCGGGCCTTCGGCGGCAGGTGCGTGACGTCCCGGTCGTCGATGTAGATCGAGCCCTGGTCGACGTCCTCGAGGCCGGCGAGCATGCGCAGGCTGGTGGACTTGCCGCAACCGGAGGGGCCGACCAGGACCAGGAACTCGCCGTCGCCGATCTCCAGGTCGAGCTGGTTGACGGCGGGCCGCTCGGTGCCCGGGTAGATCCGGGACGCCTTGCTGTAGGTGACCGTAGCCATGGGGGATGCTTCCTTTCACCGGCAGGAACGTGCCGGACGATCCGAGTGAAGGAGCGACCGGCACCCTGCGGGTACCGGCCAACGGCCAACACCCCGTCTGTCGAGGTGTCGACCGTGTCACTGCACGGTAATCGCCTTTTTCAGCGGTGCCAAGGCGAGGAAGCCGCGGAGGAGACCGACGGCATACGCATACCGGTCACTCGGGCACGGCGCGGCACCAATCGACGCAGACTGCGGCCGGGTCGGGTCGGCATCTTGACGTTTCCCGTGCTCGGGACGCCTGGCGCACGGGAAATCCGGACGTCAGTCGCTATGCTGACCACGGCACCACGCGCCCCTGTAGCTCAGCTGGCCAGAGCACTCGCCTTGTAAGCGAGATGTCGCCGGTTCGATCCCGGCCGGGGGCTCCAATTCCACCAGGCAAATCGCAGCGGACGTCCGTGGGCGAGAGCCGGTTGACAGCAACGCTGACAGCAACCGTGCTCACGACAGCCGCCCGTCGAGCTTCCCCAGGGCCTGACGCATCGCGTCGAGGTTGGCGTGAGCGTAGACCTTCAGCGTGACCTTGACGTCGGCGTGCCGGGCGATGGCCTGGACGACGTGCGGCGGAACGCCCAGCTCCATCAACAGCGATACGACCGTGTGCCGCAGGTCGTGCAGGCGGACACCGGGCAGGCCGGCGACGTGCCGAAGCCGAGCGAACGAGCGACTGAGGTTGGTCGGCTCCATCGGGGTGCCCCGCTCGGAGGGGAAGACCAGGTCGTGGTCCTCCCAGACATCGGCCAGCGCCGCTCGCTCGGCTTGTTGGCGCTCCTGGTGCTCAAGCAGGGTGAGCCAGGTGACCTCGGGCAGCGGCAACACTGCTTCGGAGCCCTCGGTCTTGGCGTCCAGGATGTGGAGCTTCCCCGCCACCCGCTGGACGGTCTGCTGGACCCGCAGAATGCCTTCGTCCAGGTCGACGTCCGACCAGCGGAGCCCGACCAGCTCGCCGCGCCGGAGACCCATCGTGGCCGCCACGACGTAGAGCGCGTGGAGCCGGTGGCCAGCGGAGGCGGCGAGGAGCTTGCGCACCTGGTCGACGGACAACCCCTTGCCGACCTTGTACCGAGGCGAAGGAACCCGGACGAGCTTGGCGACGTTGCTCGACGAGCTTGGCGTGGGCTTCCTCCCAGGTGGCCCCGTAGACGAACTTGCGTTTGCGGGTGCCGTCGGTGGTGAGGACGTATGCCTGTCCGACCCAGCGGCCGTCGCTGGAGCGCTGGTAGATGGAGCCTTCGCCGTGGGGGTTGCGGCGGGCGGTGGACTGGCGCTGCTTGGGCTGTTTGGGCATCAGGCGGCTTCTTTCGTGAGCGTGGCGATCGTTTCGTCGATGGCGGCGGCGGGGATGAGGCGGCGGCTGCCGACCTTGAAGGAGCGCAGCCGGCCGGAGCGGATCAGGTCGTAGACGAGCGAGCGGCCGATGCCGAGCGCTCGGGCGGCTTCCTCCACGCGCAGCACGCGAGGAGTGATCGGGGTGGAGGTGTTGTCCAACTGGTGGCCTTCCTCGTGCGGCGGGGCAGGGCTCATGCGGCGGCCGGCGAGGTGTCGGCCGGGGTGGTGGCGTGTTCGTGGGCGAGTTCTTCGCGGCCGGTGGTTCGTCGTTCGCGTGCCATGGCGGCGGCGGTGTTGGCGAGGAGGGCGTCTCCGGTGGTGTGCCAGCCGACGCCGGCGAAGGTGAGGGTGCCGACGACGAGGGTGGTGTCGTCGGCGAGGTGGTCGACGGCCCGCAGTGCATTGGTGTGCTCGTCGCCCTGGTCGTGGTAGTGCTCGTGCCGGCGGTAGGCGACGCGGGTGTCGCGCAGGAGCTGGAAGGTCACCGAGTAGCGGCGGCCCTTGGTGAGGAAGTGGCCGCCGTAGCCGAGCATGTGTGCCCACCTGCGCAGCCGGGCGTACGGGTTGGCCGTGGCCGATTTCGTCGGTTCGGCGTCAAGGGCGGCTTGACGGGCGGCGGTGCAGACGGGGCAGGCGGCGTAGCGGGTGTGGGTGGCGAGCGTGACCGTGCACGTTCGAGCGATCTGGTGGAACGGACAGACGAGCCTCAGCGGCACCGCGCACCCGTGGCGGTTCGAGGCTCGGCGAGACGCCGGCGGCTGGCGGGTGTGGGCAGCCGACCTGCCGCCGTGGTGCGGTGTGCACGTGCGGGCGGACACCTGCCGCTGACCCTTCCCGGACCGGCTAAGAGGTTGTCTCACGCGGCAAGTTTCGCGAGCTTCTTGTAGCAGGTCAGGGCGGCGGCCATGGCCAGGCCTCGGCTCCGCCGGTCGTTGCGGACCACGTACGGGATCTTGAGACCACGAGCGGCCCATGGCAGGCTCATGCCGCATGATCGATGATTTCGCGAAAGACAACCTGCACGGGAGACTGCGGCGGGACCGCAAGGCGCTGCTCTGGAAACTCGACGGCTTGTCCGAATACGACGCCCGCCGACCTTTGACAGCGACCGGGACCAATCTCCTCGGCCTGGTCAAACACGTGGCCACCGTCGAGGCCAGGTACTTCGGCGAGGTCTTCGACCGCCCTTCCCCGGAACCGCTGCCCCGGTGGCAGGACTCCAACGGCAGCGATCTGCGGGCGACCGAGGACGAGACCCGCGATCAGATCATCGGGTTCTACCGGCGCACGTGGGAACACTCGGACGCGACGATCAACGAGCTTCCCCTCGACGCCCCCGGCCACGTGCCGTGGTGGCCGGAGCCTTATGCCGACACGAACCTGTTCGCCATCATGGTCCATGTCCTCGGCGAGTCCATCCGGCATGCCGGGCACGCCGATATCCTGCGCGAGGGCCTCGACGGCCGGACCGGGTTGCGCGCCGAACACGAGAAGCAGATCGACGAGGAAGCCCGTGCAGCCTACTGCGCGAAGATCGAGCAGGCCGCCAGGTCGGCCGCACCAATCAAGGCTTAATTAGTGAGTCTGCCGGCGGTTTGCCTCCTGGCGGACCGCCTCCGTGAGATCCCGCCAGGTGCCGGCCGAGGTCTTCATCATCCGGCCGACCATCGAGTGGGCCGACGCTTCATCCCGGAAGTCGTGCGAGACCTCCTGCCCTCCATCGCCACCGAGACGGCCACGGACCCGCCAGAGTCGGCCGTCGGACTCGGGACCTGGGTGACAGATCGGTATCAGGACCTGGGTGACACTCCGCCCTCTGTAGCACCGGCCGACGCTTGGCCAAGGTCGACGAGCTAATCCGAACCCGCGGCGACGGATGGAAGGAACTCATCGGCCTCGACCGTCGCCCGTCCGTGTAACGCGGCTCGCTCGATCCAGTCCACGGCAGCACGTCCGCGGTCACCGCCGTTGCCGTATGTCAGAATGCTCCCAAACCTGGAGCAGAGCTGGCAGAACGGGCGAGCCGATGGCGACGAGCAGGGCGGCCGAGCTGGTGAGGAAAGCCGGGGATCCACAGCGGGCTACGTTCCTGGAACTCTTCTTCGACCTGGTGTTTGTCCTCGCGCTCTTTCAGCTCTCGCGCGGCCTGGCCGAGGATCTCGGGTGGAGCGGCGCCTTCCGGACGCTGGTGCTGTTGGGGGCCATGTGGTGGGTCTGGTCCAGCACCGCGTGGCTAACCGACCGGACGGACCCACAACGACCGGTATTCCAGGCGCTGGTCATCGCGACCATGGTCGGCAGCCTGGTGATGGCGGCCGCGGTGCCCGAGGCATTCGGCGACACGGGCCTGATCTTCGCGGGCGCCTACGTCGCCGTTCAGCTCGGCCGCGGGCTCGTCCTCGTGGCCGTTCTGCGTGGCCACGAGCTGCAGCGCATCGGCGTGCGCGGGCTGTTCTGGTACGGCCTGTCGGCGCTGCCGTGGATCGCGGGGGCGCTCGTGCACGGTACGGCGCGTGGCGCGTTGTGGGCACTCGCGGTGGCCCTTGACCACACGGCAGGCAGAATCGGCTTCCCCACCCCGGGGGCGGGCCGAACGTCCAGTCAAGACCTTGTGATCTCGGGTGAGCACCTGGCCGAGCGCTACCGGCAGTTCTTCATCATCGCGCTCGGCGAGCTGATCCTGGTTACCGGCCTGGCGCTGAGCAGCAGCGGCTTCGCGCCGGACGGGGTCACGGCGTTCGCAGTGTCGATCGCGACCACCGTGCTGCTGTGGCGGATTTACATCTACCGCGCTGGGCAGGTCCTAGCGGAAGCGATTGCCGTGTCTGCCGACCCGGTCCGCCTCGCCCGATCGGCGTCATACGCCCACCTGGCCATGGTGGCCGGCGTGGTCGCTGCAGCCGTCGGCGCCGAACTTGTCATCGCCCATCCACTCGGGCACACCGCACCGGCCTGGATCGCCGTCATCCTCGGCGGACCCGCGCTGTACCTGGCCGGGCGCGCCCGCTTCGAGCACGCGGTATTCGGCCGGGTGTCCCGGTCCCGACCGATCGGCGTCCTGGCGCTGGCCGCCCTGACACCGGCGATGCTCCCCCTGCCGCCTGTCGTGGTTGCCGCCGCTGCTGCCCTCGTCCTGACCGGGATCGCCATATCCGACGCAGCCCGCGCCCGCAGACACCCGTCCGAGCCGCCGTCACCACCCGGCTAGCCGGATGTGTCACCCATGTTTGAGACTGTTCTGTCACGCAGGTCCTGAGACCCGACAGCCGGCTACCGGCGAAGTTGTTCAAAGTTTCTGTACGTCTTCAAGGCGGCCCGCAACGGGCCGCACGCGCCGCCGCCTGGGCGCGCGCCGGCCGCTGCCGCTGTCGCTCTGCGGCCGTCACGCCTGACGCCCGGCGGCTGGCGCGGAGAGCGGGGAGCCCGGAGGGCCGCCGCAGAACGACATGGGCGTTGACCGGTGAGGGGTGGGCTGGCAGCCGGCCGGGCCGCGCGGCCACGAGCCCGCGCGGCGTGAGGGAGCGGACGCCGGCCGCGTCGGCGAGATGGCGGCGGTCCGCGGGGCTGTGGTTACTGCGCCTCCGGCGGGGGCGCTTGGGCTCCGAGATGGCTCCGAACCCGTCGGCGGGTTGCGGCCCGTGGGTGGTTGCGCGGGCCATCCCGTCTGCCCTCGACCCGGGCGAGCCGAGCAGACCACCACCCGGCCCGCCAGCGTCCGAACCTGCGTCAAGGCCCGCTTGACGTGGCGGGCCGGGCGGCGGCCCGCTCCCCAGGAGGGCGGGTCGAGGGCAGACGGGATGGCAACCGTTCCTCATCGGGGAGGGGTAGGAGCGCAATGAAGTCTTCTGCCAGGTCGACAAGTTCCATCACCTGAACAGGGGTGGTGTGTCCATGAGCACCTCGGCTAGCAAGCATCACCACCCGTTCACCCACGATGAATGCGCCTCCGCTCATCGCGCCTACCTCTCGCGCGGCCAGTAGGAGGTGCTTCAGGGTGTAAGCACGGTCGACGTAATCAGGCGGTAGCAGGGCGGTCAGTGCTCGCTCCAACGCGAGGCGAACGAAGGAAGCCGAGAGCGCGGGCAGGTGCACCATGCTGCGAGCCGTTTCGAGGTCGTACCGTATCTTGCTCTCGGTCGGATAGCCGGGGACGGCCTCAACCGTCGCAACCTCCCTGATCGAGACCCTGGCCTCCTCCGCGACGGTCTCCCACTCAGCCTCAAGCGGCCCAGCCTTGAATCGCCGTAGCCCGTCACCGAGCAGGGCAGAGTCCGGCGACGGTAGAGGACCAGCGAGATCAAAACCACCGTGGGCCAAGCCAGCGATTGGACCAGGGCAACCACAAATTGACGGCAGTTCACGGCATCACTATCTCAGGGGCGGCGGCGGCCAGGCCGTCACCAGGCCGTCGGACGCAGCGCCGCGAACTAGACCTGCTGGACCCAAAATTGCCACCCCTCAGGTGCTGGCGGCCAAGACGGATCCGGACGCCAGCCCTGCGGCGGCACCCAGCCGGCCGGCGCTGGGGGCCAGTTTGGTGGCACGGCGAACCGCCACTGAGGAGTAGTGGCCGGCTCCGCAGGTGCGGCCACGGTCTGAGCGGTTGGCATTACTCCGCTCGCCGTCGGGGGCGACTCCAGCCAGGCGTTCGACAGCTCGCTTGCTTTGGACATATTCACAGCGACGTCTGCTTTGACGCGGTTTCCCTTCAGCACGGCACGGGCGGCGACCGTCAGCCCCATGCTTCGAAGGTGCGTGAGTACTGGCAGCGTTTCGGTAGACATGGCCGGGCTGAGTGTTCCCGCCGCATCGCCGTTGATTCTGACTTCGACGAGGGTGCGCGTGGAGCGGGCTCGCTGGACTTCAACCTCGTGCAAGGTGACGTAGACCCATGACTCGCCCGCTGGGCTCACGAGGGAGGCGAGGTGAGCCATGTGTTTCTCCTCCCCGGTCACCTGGACGAACCGACCTGTTCCGCACCGGGTTTGATGGAGACATCGAAACCTGGGAGGAACACCAGCGATGCCCGCACAGAAGAAGTACAACGATGAGCTGCGTGAGCGTG
>NZ_JBEYSU010000036.1:0-57412 GCF_040704235.1 Micromonospora sp. NPDC047707 | reverse complement strand
ACGACGAGCTACGCGACCAGGCCGGCGTGGCGGACGGGCGGCCCATCGGGCGCCTGCACGCCACCCTGCGGGGTTACCGCATCCTCAGCTACACCGACGACGAGGCATTCCTGCGCCTGCTAACCGAGGCGCCGGACGCCTCCGGCAGTCCACTCACGGTCAGCACCGAGGTGCGCGTGCGCTGGACCGGGTCGGACTGGGCACTGCTGGCACCCGCCAACGGCACGTTCGACCAGGCCGTGGCCGCCGCGTCAGACCCCGACATCGCCACGTTCCTCCCCTTCACCGCAGTCAGGTGATCCTCGTGCCGTTGTGTAACCCCTTCGTACCCGTCACCTGCACCGGCGTCATCGTCGACGGAGTCAACGCCCCCGGAGCCGTCCGCGACTCAATGGTCAACATGATCCTCGACGGGCTCGCCGGCGCGGTCCGGGAGGCGATCCAGTGGGTCGCCGGCCTGCTGACCAGCTGGACGCTGATCCCGTCGAACAGCCTGTGCCCCACCAACGGGTCGGACCCGGGCCAGTGGGCGGCCGACTGGGTTGCCCAGTGCAACGGCGCCGCCGGGCCGGCGCAGCAGCTGCGCGGATTCATGCTGCCGATCACGATCCTGGTCCTGGTCGGTGGCCTGGTCTGGCAGGGCATCACCATCGTCATCAGCCGCAAGGGTGAGCCGCTTCTGCAGGCCGTACGCGGTATGTGGAACACCGCTCTGTGGGGCAGCATCGGGGTCGCCGGCACCCACCTGATCCTCAAGGCCGGGGACAGCTACTCGATGTGGCTGCTCAACGATGCGGTTTTCAAGGACTCCGACAAGCCACCCAACGCGGCAATGAGCGAAGCGCTCGGTGCACTGCTGCTTCCCGGCGCCGCGGTGGCCCCGCTCGTGATGATCCTGGTCGGTGTCGTCGTCATCCTCGCCGCCGTGGTGCAGACCATCCTGATGGTCTTCCGCGAGGGCTCGGTGGTCATCCTGGCCGGACTGCTGCAACTGGCGGCGGCCGGCTCCGTCACCCGAGGCACCAGTCAGTGGCTGCACAAGACCCTCGGCTGGTCGCTGGCGCTCGCGCTGTACAAGCCGGCGGCGGTGTCGGTGTACGCCACCTCGTTCGTGATGATGCGCGGCAACGGGCGGGACTGGCTGATGGGCCTCGGGATGCTGGCCCTGTCGGTGATCGCCCTGCCGGCGCTGATGAAGTTCTTCACGACCTTCACCGGCGGCGTCGCATCCGGGGGCGGGGGCCTCGGCATGTTCGGCGCCGGTGCGGCTGCGGGCCTGCACGCCGCCTCGTCGGTGCGCGGCGCGGTCGGTGGTCACAGCGCCGGCGAGCACGCCCGTTACCTCGACTCCCGAGGACCCGGTAGCGGCGGAGGCAGCGGCAACGGCCCGACCGGGGCCATGCCGGCCCCCTCGGCACCCTCGCCTACGGGCGGATCCGGCGGTGGTGCGACTGGAAGCGCGCCGAAGGTGGTGAACGGTAACGCAGGCGGCGGCGCATCCAGTCCGGTAACGCCTACGACCACTGTGCCGGCCGGCACCGGCGCTACCGCGTCCACCGGTGGTAGCGCGGCGGTCGGCGGCAAGGCTGGGGCCGCAGGAGCGGCGACAGGGCCGGCGGCACCGGTCGTCATCGGCGCCGCACTGGTCGCTCAGGCCGGGGTCGCCGCCGCGCAGGCGGGCGCGAACACCGCCAGCCCCGCGATGCGGGAAGGGAACCCGCCGTCGTGAGCAGTGAGCAGGCGCAGGTACGTACGTACGGGGGCTGGCGGCGGGCGCGGGGTATGGGCCTGTTCGGCCTGGGACCGATGCAGACGTTCACCGTGCTTGTGGCGATCACCGTGCTGATCGTCTCCGGGTCCATGGGGCTGCAGGCGCTCGCCGTCGCCGCCGGGCCGTGTGTGCTGCTTGTAGCGCTGCTGGTGCTGCGGTGGGACGGGGTTCCGCTGTCGGCTGGGATCGCGCAGCGGGTGCGGTGGCGGATCGGCACCAGCCGCGGCTACACCTCGTACCGCTCCGGGGTGATGGTGGCCGGTGAGCACGCCTGGCAGTTGCCGGGCGTGCTCACACCCACCACCCTGCTGACCGTCAACGACGAAGGCGGCGGCTACGGGGCGGTCTACCATCAGCGGCTGGGCACCATGACCGTGACGCTGCGCTGCGCGGCCACCTCCACCTGGCTGGCCGACCCGGACGCCAGCGCAGCCTGGGTGGCCAACTGGGGCGGGTGGCTGGCGAACCTGGGCTACCTGCCGATCGTCGACCACGTCACGGTCACCGTGGACACGGCGCCGGATCCCGGGTCCCGGCTGGCCGATCACGTCAGCCGGCGGATCGTGCCGCACGGGCCGGCATCAGCTCGACGGGTGCTGCAACGGCTGGTGGAGGTGTCCCCGGCGGCCGCCGCGGACGTGGAGACCCGGGTGTCGGTGACGTTCAAGCCCGGCGCCTCCCCCAGCAAGCCCAAGAGCCTCGACGAGGCCCTGGAGGAGATCAGCCGAACCCTTCCGGGCCTGCAGGACTCGCTGGGCAGCTGCGGTCTGACCGTCCTCGGCCGGGCCAGCGCCGCGGACATCTCGGCGATCGTCCGTACGGCGTTCGACCCGGCCGGCCGGGGAGACGTGGCCCGGCTGGCCGCGACCCCTGGCCTTGACCTAAGCCAGTGGGTGGACTGGGAGACCGCCGGGCCCGTGATGGCCGAGGAGCACCTCGACCGGTACGTGCACGACTCCGGCACGTCGGTGTCATGGGCCTGGCACGAGGCACCGCGCCAGCACGTGCACGCCGACGTCCTCGCCCGGCTCCTGGCGCCGGGCCCGTACCCGAAGCGGGTGTCGCTGCTCTACCGGCCCTTCCCTGCCGGGGAGGCGGCGCGGATCGTGGAGAGCGAGGTCAACGCGGCGGCGTTCCGCGCGGCCTACAACCGGGCGCAGAAGCGCGACGAATCCGCCCGGGACCACGCCGACCGGGAACGAGCCCTGCAGACCGCGCGGGAAGAAGCGACCGGCTCCGGGGTGGGCCTGATGTCGCTGTTCGTCACCACCACCGTCCTCGCCGCCGAGGACCTGGGCCGGGCCATCGCCGACGTTGAGTCCCGCGCGGACGTGGCCAAGATCCGGCTACGTCAGCTGCGCGCCAGCCAGGCCGCCGGCTTCGCCACCACCCTGCCCTGCGGCGTGTGTCCGCCGCAGCTGGCCCGCCACTGGCCCCACTGACCCACCACCAGGAGGATCGATGAAGAGCACCGTCGTAGACGCGGCCGGGCCAGCACCGGCATGGGGTGTACGGGCACCCGGCGCCGGGCGGGCCAGTCACGTCTCCCCCGGCATGGAGTACCAGGGCACCACCGTCCAGCTGTGCGGACTGTTCCCCTTCGTCGCCGGGTCCGGCGCACCCACGATCGGGGTGCCGATCGGGCGGCACATGCTGTGGGGTGAAGTGGTCTGCCTCGACCCCCTCGAATGGCTGCGCGAGGGTCTGATCACCAACCCGGGTGTGTTCGTCCTCGGCCAGCCCGGCGTCGGCAAGTCCACCGTGGTGAAACGGCTCATCACCGGGATGACCGGGTTCGGCACCAGCGCCCTGATCCTCGGCGACACCAAGCCCGACTACACCCGGCTCGTCGAACATCTGGGCGGGCAGGTCATCCGGATCGGACGCGGCCTGGACCGGCTCAACCCGCTGGACTCCGGCCCGCTCGGCACCGCGCTCGCCCGAATGGGCACCGCCGACGCCCGGCAGCTGCGCCTGGAGATCCGGGGCCGACGGATGTCGCTGCTGCTGGCGCTGTGCGCGCTGGTACGGGGGCAGGCGCTGAACAACACCGAGGAGATCGTCCTGGGCCGGGCGGTCGACGTACTCGCCGAGCGCCTCGACAACGACCCCACGGTGCCCGACGTGCTGAGCCTGGTCGAAGTCGGCGCCGACGAGCTGCTGACCGCGGCCCGGGCGCGCACCGACGGCGAGTACCGCCGCCGAGTCGACCAGCTGGTGCCGACCCTCGCCCTGCTGTGCGAGGGCAGCCTGCGCGGCGTGTTCGACGGACCCACGACCAAGCCGCTGGATCTGGACGCTCCGGCGGTCAGCGTCGACATCTCCCAGGTCGCCGCCGCCGGCGATCAGCTGGTGGCCGCCGCGATGCTGTGCACCTGGGCGTACGGCTTCGGCATGGTCGACGCCGCGTCCGTGCTGGCCGACCAGGGCCTGGCGCCGCGCCGGCGGTACCTCGGCGTCATGGACGAGCTGTGGCGTGCGCTGCGCGGCGCCTCCGGGCTGGTCGAGCACGCCGACGCGCTCACCCGACTCAACCGGCAGCGCGGCATGGCCAGCGTGATGGTCACCCACTCCCTGGCCGACCTGGACGCCCTGCCCACGCCCGAGGACCGGGCCAAAGCGCAGGGCTTCATCGAACGCTCCGCCATCAAGATCCTCGCCGGACTACCGCCACGGGAGCTGAACCGGGTCAACGAGGTGATCAAACTATCGGGACCCGAGCGAGAACTGGTGGCGTCGTGGGCCGCACCGGAAGCCTGGTTCGCAGGCTCCGTGCATCCAGGCCGCGGCAAGTACCTGATCAAGACCGGTGAACGCAACGGGCTGCCGGTGTCGCTGACCCTGGTCGGCGAGGAGTGGGAGCTCTACGACACCGACACGGCGATCCGGCAGGTGCAGCCATGAACACCCGCCCCGTCCAGCCGCGCGGCACCGCCGGCGGACCGCTCACCCCGCTCCTGGTGCTCGGGCTGGTGTGGGCAGCGATCGCCCTGATGTGGCTCTCCTGGCTGGCCGGGCGGATCGCTGCCGCCATGACCGGGCATCCGGCCGGCCCTGGCTTCGGATCGCTGTACCTCGAGGGACTGCTGCAGGCCGACTGGCCCGCGCTGTGGCCCGGGGTGTCCCCGGCCGCAGTCGGGGCCGTGTACGCCGTACTGCTGCTGGTTCTGGTCGGCATGGTAACGGTCGTGGCTGTTTGGTGGCACGAGCGCAAGCCCGACGCGGAGGATCCACTGCCGTCGCTGGCCGGCCCCACCGACGTACGGCCGATGACGTTGTCCGTGGTGGCCATCAAGGCCTGCCGGCTTCGACGCGGCCTGGCGAACACGCCGGTGAAGGAGATCACCGCCGCGTCGGCCGGGGTGATACTTGGCGAACACCGGCGCCGCCGTGGCTCCGGTCCCCGCTTGTACGCCTCCTGGGAGGACGTCATCCTCGCGGTGATGGCGCCCCGCGCCGGCAAGACGACCGCGCTAGCGGTGCACTCGATACTCAACGCGCCCGGCGCGGCCCTGGCCACCAGCAACAAGGCGGACCTGTGGGCCACCACGGCGGCTGTCCGCGCCGAGCGCGGCACCGTGTGGGTATTCGACCCGCAGTCCATCGCCCACGTGCCGCAGGGCTGGTGGTGGAACCCCCTCGCCGCCGTGGAGGACGTTGAGGACGCTCACCGGCTGGCCAACCATTTCGTCCAACAGGTCCGCAAGTCTCAAGGCAGCGACGACTTCTGGATCCAGGGCGCGTTGGACCTGCTCACCTCGCTCGTCCTGGCTGCCGCTCTGGAAGGCCGCACGCTGACCTCGGTGCAGGCGTGGCTGTCGGACTCCACGTCACGCGAGCCGGCGACCATCCTCAAGCACCACGGGTTCGTAGCCTCCGCCCGGGCGATGTCCGGCCGGCAGGCCGGCGCCCCGGAAACCCGCGAAGGGCTCTACGAGACCGCCCGGACCGCCGCCGCATGCCTGACCAACCCGAGCATCATGGCCTGGGTCACGCCACCCGACCGGCCGCTTCCCGCGCTCGATGTCGAGGCGTTCGTCGAGAGCACCGACACGCTGTACCTGCTGTCCAAAGAGGGTGCCGGGGCGGCGGCTCCGCTGGTCGCCGGCCTGACCGACCAGGTACTGCGCGCCGCGGTCACCGCCGCCGAAGCGCACGGCGGTCGACTCGACCTACCCCTGGTCGCATGCCTTGACGAGGCCGCGAACATCTGCAAGATCGCGGACCTGCCAGAGCTGTACAGCCACTTCGGAAGCCGATCGATCATTCCGCTGACCATCCTTCAGTCCTACCGCCAAGGCACCCGCGTCTGGGGCGAGCAGGGCATGGACGCCCTCTGGTCCGCCGCCACCGTCAAACTGGTCGGCGCCGGAATCGACGACGCCCGGTTCGCCGAGGACCTGTCCCGGCTCGTCGGCGAGCACGACGTCACCGTCGTCTCCCGCACCCGCGACGGGATGGGCCGCACGTCGTACCAGACGTCCGTGCGCCGACAACGCATCCTCGGCCCCGCACGGATCCGAGCCCTGCCCAAGGGGACAGCGCTCCTGCTCGCCACCGGGATGAAGGTGGCCATGATCGACCTGCTGCCCTGGTACGACGGGCCAAGCGCAGACCGGCTAGCCGCTTCCATCGCTGCCTCCACCGCTGACATGACCCGCCAGGCGGAACGCACCCGGGCCGCACGCCGGAGTCGCATGTCCCAGCGCTCGTGGCGGGGAACGGCTGGCTGACGCTAGCTTGGACATCGGAGGTAGGCCATGGGCGCACCTCAACTCAACCATCCAATGCACACGGTCCGCGGTGCCGGCGTTCAGCCTCGGCGCTTGTTGGCGGCCGTCGACGCCGCAGTGGCGTACTACCGCGCCCAACTCGAACGCGCCGACGGCCCCCGCGCCTATCTCGCCCAACGCGGTCTCGGGATCCTCGTGCAGCGAGAGTGGCCGTGGCGGATCGGATACGCCCCACCCGGCTGGAACTCGCTGATCAACCACCTGCGTGCCGCCGGCTTCACTGCGGAAGAGCTCGTGGGCGCAGGACTGGCGATCCGCACGCGGGCGGAACCGGACCGGCTCATCGACGTGTTCCGCGACCGAGTCATGTTCCCGGTACGCGACCCGACCGGCCACGTGGTGGCGTTCCTCGGCCGCTCGCGACCTGGTGTTGGCGAGGGCGTGCCCAAATACATCAACAGCCCAAAGACCACGATCTACGACAAGGGACACCTGCTGTTCGGCGTCGCGGAGCAACAGGAGCGCCTCAGCGCTCGCTGGACGCCGGTCCTGGTCGAAGGGCCCGCCGATGTCCTCGCTGTATGGCTGTCCTACACCCGGTCCGGGCGTCCTGGAGCGGTCGCTCTAGCGCCGTGCGGCACCATGCTTACCTCCGCTCAGGCCGCGATCCTGCGAGAGCTGCCCGGCGCCGCACAGGGCATCGTCGCGGCCTTCGACGCCGACCCGGCGGGTCGGACTGGGGTGGACCGCGCGTGGCAGTTGCTCCGGCACCCGCGTCCTCCCGGCCAGCTGCTGGCAGCTGAATTCAGCGCCGGCGCCGACCCTGCAGACCTGCTGCGCCGACCGGACGGCAGGGCTCAGCTGCGGGCCGCATTGCAGCGGCGGGCGCGGCCCATGCTCGACGCGGTGGTCGAACACCGCCTCGCTCAGCTCGTCGAGCGGCATCCTCGGCTGCTCGAGGACATCGACGGCAGGTGCGCCGCGGTGCGCATCCTGGTGCCGCTCTTGTTCGAGGCGACGAGCCCGGATACGGCATTCCGAGTCGCCCGGCGCATCGTCGCCGTCACCGGGGTTGGCGTAGACACGGTCGCGATCGCCGCGATCGCGCACCTGGAAGACGGGCTACACCACATCCGTACGCCTGCCGGGGCTGCTTTGAAAACCAGGTGATGCCTGAAAGCAAGAATTAACGAGGTCTACCTGATCGCTTGCGACCATGCGGCGGCCATCTATCTAGCCGGACTCCAGTCCTAGGTGATTCTGCTCATTGGAGTGACTTGAAACTGCAGATCACTTCGCACCTTGAAGATGCCGGGCGAGATCTCCTCGGACCGCTCCCGGATGGTTTCGCGCAGCGTCGGCGGCCACCGCGTTCCCGCCGACCAAAGAGCCGACGTAAGGCCAGCCTCGTTCAGATCGCTGGTTGCCAAGTCGGCGCCGACCAAGCGAGCACCTTCGCAGGCGGCATGCCGGAGATCTGCTCTGGCCAGGTCGGCACCGGTCAGGTCTGCACCCCGCAGGTTCGCCCAGCTCAGATCCGCCCCGGTCAACCGCGCTCCCGCCAGATTGGCATTCTCGAACCTGGCTCGGCCGAGCTTGGCATTCTCGAACGTCGAGTCGGAGAGATTCGCCCGGTCGAGCCGCGCGTTCCGGAGGTCCGCGTCGTGGAAGGTGGCACCGGGCGCGACCGCTCGGATCAGGCTCGCTGCACGCAGGTTCGCGGCAGACAAATCGCTTTCCCGCATTGCTGCGTCCTCGAGTCTGGCTCCTCGCAGGTCAGCGTGGCGCACCGTCGCTCCGCTGAGGTCGGCCGAGGTCAGGTCCGCCCCGGCCAGATCGAGGCCGGGCAGCCTGGCGCCTGTCAGGTCGGCGCCGCCCAGGTCCACACTCCGCCACCCGCGGCCGGGCGGGACGTCTGGCTCGAGGCCTGAACGCTGTGCCGCGACAACGGACAGCATTGCGTGCCGTGCCGTCCATACGTCGTCCGCCTCTGGGTACGCGGCAGCGAGCAACTCGACCGCCACGTCGAAGAACTCCCGGCGCGTGTCGTCGCTCATGCTCGACTCCGTTCTCGCCGACGTGGTCGCGGCCCCAATCCGGGAGATACACAGATCGGGCACCGATTCCTCAGTGGGGGTTGGTCGAGAACCGCGACGGCGCCGAGTACAGCTTGCCGGATCGCCTCGGACCCTGACGCGTTCTTGTCCACGGCGGTGCTGTCGAGCACGTGGGCGACTATGCGTTCCCAATGGTCCTGGGCTTGTCGCCAGTCGTCTCCGTGCAGTTTGACGAAGGAGGCGGCGAACCCTTCCCGTACAGCAATATGGCCCTTGGTGAAGACTAGGTCCTGCAACCGTGGGATCAAGTCAGGCATCGTCCTCGCCACCGAGCACGCGTAGGGGTGTCGCCGTGCGCCGAGACGAGATGGAGTTGTTCACAACCCAGCCCGCGACCGCGCCTGCGACTGCCGGACCGACAAGCCATCCGGCGAGCGAGAGGGGCCAGGCAAGGTAGGAGAATGCGACCTGCCCCGGTGAGGTGATGCCGATGGTGACGTCGTACGCCTTCTGCCATCCGATGCAAAACCCGTTAACGATGTAGAGGGCCGCCATCAGAGCCACAATGCCCAGGCCCCAGGACCAGATCCAGAAGCGAAGTCCACCATGGCGGCGCATCGAGCGGCGCGACCGCCGTATCCGCTCCCATAGGCGTTCCTTGGGCGGCGGTGGCAGGTCTAAACTACCCACTGATTGGGTCGGCACTGGATAAGGCTACCGAACCGGCGGCCGACGAGCCACATTCGACCATGCGCCGGAGGCCGATCTTCATGCCGAGCGAGGACGAGACCAGGCTAACGCTCGCAGAGATCGCGGCGCTGCTTGGCCGGTCGAAGCGGCAGACACAGTCGCTGATCAAGTCCGATCCGAAGTTCCCAGGTTCAGTTGCGTCCGGTGTGTGGAAAAACGCCGACTTCCAGCGCTGGGCGGCCACTCAAGACGATGCAGGAACGGCTCGTATCGCCGCACCCAAGTATCACCGGGCACCGGCCCACCCGGCGCACTATGTCGGAGCGTCCGCGCTCGACGGCCAGCACATCGTGATGACCTGGGCCACCGCGGTCGGTGATCTGCATCTTGTTTACCCACCGGTGAACGCTGCGCACACTGATCCCGCTACGGCCGCCCAGTGGCTTCCCACGGACTCGTACGCAATCTGTGTGGTCTGGCCGGACTGGGGTTTCCACGGGCCAGCGCTGGAGTCGGTGCTGGGTGTCAGTCCTGGGCGGCGGATTCCGATCACGTGGGCCGACCTGCGCAGGTTCCTTGGCATGCAGGCACCGTACTGGCTTACGAGCTTGCGCGATCCCAAGCGGATGCTGGAGTGGAAGCCTGGTGACCCCACCGTAACCGTGGCCGCCCCCGCCGACGTCGACATCACCCCATGGTTGCTACTGGCCGCGCTTGAGGACGGCGAGACCCCCGTCCGCCGCACACTAGTCAGCCTCGCTCGTGAAGCGCAATCGAGGGCAACCGCGTCGGCCGAGATGGACATCAGCCTGTTCGAAAAGTGTGACGACCGGGAACACATCGCTCTCGCCTCCCGGCCGCTGGTCACGCCAACCGCCCAAGCCTCCGACGTTCCGAAGGATGTTCGGCGGATGGCCTGGAAGGAGATCCTGCAACGAGACGACGAGCTTGCGATCGCTTGCGTCATGGCGGAAGGCATGTACACCGGCGGACGGGATACGCCTTTTCCGCAGACGGCCCGGCTGTCACCGGAGCTCGCCGCTACCGTCTTCGAGTGGACCGCCATGCTGGTGCCAGCTAGCCGGACCGCTGCGCACGCGGCGCTGTCCTACCGCGAAGGGCCCTCTCTAATCTACCTGGAAGATCCGGCTACCGGCGCGCCAGCAGTACGCATCGATGAAGATGAATACCTCACATCAGTACCGTTCGTGCTACCAACCGACTCGCCTCTGAGCGAGCTCATCCTCGACGACGAGGTGTGGATCCGGACGGCAGACCACCGCCTGTTCCTCGCTCCGCTCGGCGACTACGGCGGCGTGTCCTGGGGGTACAGCGGGACTGGGCCGAGCATGCTGGCTGCCCTGGTCGATCGGCTCCTAGACGACATCTCGTCGCCTGCTATCGTCGAGGTCGACGGGCCGGCGGGCCTTGAAGAGCTCTTCGAGATCAAGCACCCGGACGGAACCGTCTTCACCCGGACGGAGCTGGAGCGGGCTCGGTCCGCTAGGCCAGCGCCAATGAAGGGCCGCCCGAGTCCTGGCACCAGTTGAGGGTGAAACCGCGGGAAAGGAGTGCGGTCAAGTCGTCCGCGCGGTGTCAGTCCCACCAATTCCACCAGTTTTCTGGCGCGGGTACGGCTGGCATCTCAGGAGACGAGTAGTGTCGCGTCTCTCCGAGGTCGCCGCCCACGACGCAGTTGCGGAAGGGTCCGTCGTCGCCGCACAGGATGGGCAGCTGGTGGTCGAGCTCCCGCAGCCAGGGAAGCATGCCGCTCATCGCCAGTCGCGCCTGCTCCCAGCCGTACCACAGGGCCGTCAGCCGGGTTACCGCTTCGTCGTGGCGCCACCACTGCTCGCACCAGTGCCACCGCGTCAGCCCGACTTCGCCGACCGGACGCGGGAAGGTCGGCAGCAGGTACTTGGTCACCCACTGCTCGACCGTCGAGTACAGCGGCGGCTGCTCATGCCCGTCGCCGGCCTGGGCGCGTTCGGCTTGGGCCTGCTGGAGGTCGGCCACCCCGGCCGCAAGTCTCGCCACCTCGGCAGCGAGTTCGTCAAGCTCGCTAACCGCGTCGTTGCGGGTCTGCGGTGACGTGGTGGCCGTCATCGTGTCCTGCCCCGCGTCGGCAGCGCGGTTACCGCTGCCGCCGGTTGCATCGCAGTGACCTTCGGGTTGACCTGGGCTACGCGAAGCTTCGGGAAGGCCTGCGTCCAAGCCGGCGTCGCGAGCGTGTCAACGTGGTGGAGCGCAGCCGCGGTGGCGACGGTGTGATCGGCATTGTTGTCGCGGAGCACGCTCGCCGACTGTCCGGCTGCCTGCTCATCAGTTGAGGTACGAGGGTTGTCGACCGTCCCGCCGTCGCGGACCCCCTCGCCCCGCTCGGCAGCCGCCCGGCGTTGCAGATCGCGGGCCAAGGCCTTCTCCACGTGGCCCTGCGCTAAGCGGATTGCTTCGACCGGCTGCCCGTCAGCTTCGCCGGCCCTGATGGCCTGGTTCATCTCCGCTGCGAGGTCGCGAAGTAGCTGCACCGGTTCACCTGCGGGAAGCCTGCCACTGGCCCGCCACTGACGCTGTAGTTCGTCGAGGGCTTCGGGCCGTACGTGCTGCGCCAGGTTCATTGCCTCTTGTCGGACAGCGGCGTCGAAGTCGTCGACCAGCGCACTGCCACCCGGCGGAAGCGCGGCTGGCCCGTCCTGGGCTATCCCCGGCCGAGCTGGTGTACCGCCGTGGGCGCGAGCGCCGTGCTGGCGGTGGCCGGCACGGGCATCGCTCTCCCACACCTCCCGAGCTGCGGCACGCATGGCCTCCGGAGTCGGAGTTCCGCCCTGCCGGTGGCGTTCGTAGACGGCCATCAGGTCCGGGCGGAACCGGCGCAGGCGATGCTCGGCGAACTCTGCTACCCGCCGGGCTACCGGGTCGGTGCCGGCGTGGATCGTCGCGGTCCGCCACACGGCGGCGGCCTCGACGAAGGTGGCCTTGTTGACCAGCCAGTCGCCGTCCAGCGACGCCGCCATCCGTTCGCGGTCCGCGCGTACCTTCGCTGCCAGTCGATCGGCTTCACGGCGGGCCTTCCCAGCGGCCTGGTCACGTCGGGCCTGGCGTTCCCGATCGGCGGCCTTGTTCTGGATGCCGACGGCCGCCCAGCGGGCGCCGGCCTCGCCGACGGTCGCCATCGTCGCCAGCCCTTGCAGGAACTGCTGGCGGGTCTCCGCGATCGGGTCGTCGTGTTGCTGCGGGTGCGTCACCTTCGCCTCCCTTGCCCGCTCAACGGCCGCGCGCAGCACGCCGGCCGCCTCCCACTGTCGGCTCTGGAGTTGGCGTGACAGTTAGCGGCAGCGTTACCACCGGTTGCCGGCCGCCCGCTACCACCCGCAGCCCGTCGGCCGCAGCCCGGGCCGCCTCAGCCTGGTGAAGGCGCTGCTGGGCCTGCCGCAACTGCTCAAGAGCGTCGGCGAGCCGGGCCAACTCCATCACCAACGCGAGCGCGGCGATCGCATCGTCGTCGCCGGAGATGCGGCCCATGAGCGCTACCAGCCGCGACATGGCCCGCATCTCCTGCGAGCGACTGGTGGACGGACGGACCCGCCCGTACAGGTCCCGGGCCGCCCGGTCGAACACCTCGCCTGCCCGGTGTAGCGGCCCGCGCCGGTCACCCTCCACCGCGTACGCCAGGCTGGTAAGCAGGTCTGCCGCAGCGACCGCAATGGCCTGCGCTTGTCCAGGCGCTGCGTGGGCATCGCGCCGGATATCGCCGGCAGCCGCAGTGACCACCTTGGCGGCCTGGCGCATCGCCTCGACGCGCTCGGCGCGGCCGACCGTCGGCGCCGCCGTCAGCGGCGTCGAGCTGCTCCACCGCAGCCGTAGCTTCGGCAGGGTCATGTCAGGCGCCAACCGGCCTCCGCCGAAGTACACCGGCTGCCCGCTGGCGGTGCGTGCGCCGGGAAGCGCCACCGCATACCCTGTGACCTTCTCAGGATCGGTGCTGCTGTGGCGGAGTCGGACCAGCACCCCATCCTCGCGTAGCCGGGCGAAGAACTCCTCCTCGGCGCCGGCGGCGGCCACGGCCTTGCGTACGCGCCGGCGCAGCTCGTCCCGGGGAGTCTGCGCGCGGCCGGTGCGACGGGCCTTGCTGACCTCGACCGGGTGCGGGCGGCGGCGGGCGGTGCGGTCAGCCGGCGGGACCCGGCGATGCAGGTTGTAGCGGCGGGCGACGTTGTAGGTGGCCTTGACGCAGCGCGGGTAGTCGTTGCGCATCCAGTTGGTGCGGCCGTCCTCCCGCACCAGGGTGGCGACGATGTGCACGTGGTCGTCGGCGTGCCGCATGGCGATCCACCGCAGGCCCGCATCGGTTGCGGCGGTGGCGATCCCGACCTCGGTGAGCATCTGCACCGCCATGTTCGCCCAGGTCGAGTCGCTGATCGTGCGGTGTCGGTCTTCGGGCGCGAGGCGCATGCTGGCGTGCCAGACAAACTTCTTCGGCGGCCGGTAACCGGCGCGTACCGGCTGCTCCAGCAACGCGGTCAGCGAGCGAAAGTCGCGCTTGCCGGTGGTGGTGACCTTGGGCTCGAGGTCCGTCAGGGGGCCCGCGCCGTCCCAGGCGGCCACCAGACGCGGATTGGTGTGTTCTTCCGCCTTGCCCGGGCCCCACAGGTAGCGCAGCAGCCCGCCGACCCGCGAGCCGCGCCGGTGCACCCGCGTGATCACCGAAGCCGCCTATCGATCAAGGAGATCACCTCGTCGAGCCGGGCCACCGCGGCCGCACACAAGCAGACGGCTTCGGAGGCCCAGTCCGGCAGCTGGCCGGTGGCGTTGAACGCCGCAGCGGCCTGGTTGACGTTGTTGCCGAACATCACCACGGCCCGGCGGGCGGCGAACAGCTCGTGCTGCAGGTCGCGTAGGTCGCCAGGGGTGCCACCTGGTGCCTGCCCGGCGGACGCGGCGGCGACGGCGGCCTTCGCCGCGTAGCCCGTTGGAGTCAGCTGTGCGGCCGCGGCCGCAACCTCGATCGCGGCCTTCTCCTCGTCGGACAGCCGGAGCAGCACCGCGTGCGGACGGGCCGGCCGACGGTGGGCACGGTGTCGCACCTTGCTGGGCCGGGCGGGCTGATCGCTGTCCATCGCCGCCACTGTGCACCCCGGGTGTTGCCGGCGACGTGAACACCTGCGGGCTACCAACACCAGCCGTACCCTCGGCGTACGGGTTTCGTGTGCCGAACGCAAACGCTGAACGTGCTCGTTCCCCGTACCCGCCCATGCCTCTGAGCATCAGGCAGCTGTCGGCATGGATCGATTGAGGCGGCGCCTGGGGGTCGTGGCCTGGGGAGGCCATGCTTGCGCTTGCCCGACCTGCCGGCGTCGTTGCGGTTCTCAGCGAGCGCTGCGGTCGTGATTCGATAGCAAGCCGACCCGCACCGCAGCCGCGCAGCGGCGAGGAGCGGAAGCGGCGCGGTAGTAGGGGTAGTCGCCAGCACGGGCCGCTGCGGCGGGCGGGCCTCCTCAATTGCCGATCTGCGACCGCGCCCGGTCGCAGATGGATAAGCAATGGCCATATCTTGCTTCGTCCACCAGGCGCGCACTGGCCACCAGGCTGCGCCGTTTGCCGGTCGGCCTCCGCGTGAGCCCGGCAGCAGCCCGCAGCCGGGCAGGGCTGCATCAGCGGGAACGACGTGTCTTCGAGGGCGAGGCTGGCGCCTCAGGTCCCGGCCGGCTCGGTTCAGAGCTGGCTGAGGTCGCCGCCTTCAGCGACAGCGATACCCGCTCGCGCGCGATATCGACGTCGAGGATCTGCACGGTGACCGTCTCACCCACGTTGACGACCTCGGACGGGTGCTCGACACGGTGGTCTGCCATCTGTGAGATGTGGATCAAGCCGTCGATCTCGCCCAAGGTGACGAAGGCACCGAAAGGCGTCAGTCGCTTCACCGGTCCTGCGACGGTTTGACCTGCTGCGAGCTTGCTGAGTGCTGCCCGGCGTCGTTCTGCCCTTGATGGCGCCGTGGGCCGCCAGGCCTCCTGTTTGATACCGCTGCTCGGTGCGAGGCGTTGGTTCGTTTGGGTGGCGTCAGAGCCGGGCCCGGCCTCGGCGCGGTATTTGGCGGGAAGGGTGCCGACCACCTCGACCGCGTGGGCGCATGCCTCGGTCAGGTAGGTGTCGTAGGCGCGGTCGGTGAGTGCATCGTCCTGGACGAGTTCGCCGTCGTCTGGGCGGTAGATGCGTGACGGCTCGCCGCGGAAGGACAGCCAGTTGAAGTTGGTGGTGATGTAGTAGCTGTCGCTGATCAGCATTTTCGCCGGGGTGGTGGCGATCCGCACGACGGCGAGGCGGTTGGCGCGGCGGGCGGCGGCGTGCAGAGCGTCGAGGGCTTCCTGATCGGTTCCATCGTTGTCACCTGGGCCCCACACGATCGTCACGTCGACAGTGCGGGCCAGCTTCTCCAGCGCACGGATCCACCGGCTGGACGTGACGGCCGTGCGGATCTGTGGGCTGCTGATGAGCAGCCGGCGCCGTGAGGTGGCGAGGGCGTCGTCGAGCCATGCTGGGTGTTCGTACACGCCCAGCCAGCGGATCGCCGCCCGGTTCAAGGCGGCATTCGCACCGTCGCCGTCCGGATCGTCTCCGCCCGCTTGGAGGGCGAGGACTTCTGCTTTGCTCAGCCGCTTGCCAGGGTCGGTGACGGGTGCGTGGGGGTGTTCGACCGGTGCGGCCGACAACCGCAGGCGTTCGACGGCGCCGATGCTCTCCAGCGCGGCGGTGTGCGGTTCGCTCCACTTGCCGTCGACGTCGACGCCGAGGCGTATCTGGCGGGTCTCATCGTCGGTGAAGACGAGCAGGATGGCGTCGTGGTAGAAGTTGCGGTTCTCGGTGACGCCGCTGATCCCGAGCAGGCGTGCCCCGTCGCGGCTGCGCGGGTCCAGGGTGCTGGTGAGCGCGGCGAGGCTGAGGTCGACGGCGCGGACCGGCATGCTGCTCGCCGGTGGCAGCAAGAGGCGCCCGGGATCGGCTTTCGCCTGGTTGGAGCGGCGCAGGGAGTTGCGTCGCCAGTCGGTCACGGTGCCGGTGAGGCGGTCGTAGACGACCGGCATGGTGGTGGGCATCGGGCGGCGTAGCTGGGCGTCGCGGGCGGCTTCCTGCCCGGCGGGCAGCAGCTGCAGGCGCCGCAGGCCGCCGTCGGCGGGTGGCTGATAGCTGATGTACTCGGCGAGGAGGAGTCCGGCGACGGCGCGGCCGGTGTCGCCGTCGTTGAGGCCGAGAAACAGTTGCAGGTCTTCGACGGTGTCGATGCCGCCGAGCAGGGCGCGCAGGGTGTACTTCTGGCCCGCTTCGAGGTCTTCGGACTGCTCGGCCAGAACGTCGACGGTCAGCACGGAGGCGGGGATGGCGCATGGCTCCGCGGCGAGCAGGGTGTGTCCCGGCAGCGCGTGGGCGTGGCGGCGTGCGGCGTCGGCGAAGATGTCGCGGCTCACAGGTACTGCACCCTTCCGCCGGTGGTCGTGATGTGGGTAAGTACCCGGTTGAGGGGGCCTTGTTTGCTGCTGCAGAACTCGGAGTCGCCGACGATCCAGAGCAGTTCCCGGGCGCGGGACAGGGCAACGTTGACGCGGCCCTGGTATTGGTCGGCGAGGAAGCCGAGTTCGCCGCTGAGGTTGCTGCGGGTGACGGAGAAGATGACCGCGTCGGCTTCGCGTCCTTGGACCGCGTCCACAGTCTTGACCTGCACGGCGACGTGCTGCAGGGTGAGGCGCCGGAGCGCGCGTTCGATCTCGGTGCATTGCCGGCGGTATCCGGTGAGGATCAGCACTTCCAGCTTGCCGCCGTCGGTGCGGGCGTACTTGCCGGCTTGGACATCGGTGTCGAGACGCGCGACGAGGTCGGCGGCCTTCGCCGCCTCGAGCTTGTTCGACGTGCTCACGCTGCCGGCGTGGCGGGCATCCTCGCGGCGGTTGGTGCGTCGGCTGGTGGAGAACCACACCAGCCGGTCGCTGTCGTCAACGGACTCGGGTGCCAGGACCGGTACGGGGTCGTGCACGAGGGTGCCGGCGTAAAAGACCTGCGAGATCAGCTCGCCGATCGGTTCGGCCATGCGGTGCTGGGTGACCAGACTGGCCGTGCAGGCCGGCGGTGCCTCGCCGAGCAGGATGTCGAACAGCGACGAGGTGAGGAACATCTTGTCCAAGTCGAAGGTGTCGACCAGGTCACGATGCTCAAAGACCTCCTCCACCATGGGTGGGAGTTGCTGGGTGTCGCCCACCATCACCCACCGCTTGGCTCGGGTCATCGGCACCAGCAGTTCAGGGGCGGTGGCCCGGGACGCCTCGTCGATGATGCACAGGTCGAACTGCATGTCTTGGATGTGCGGGTTGGCCAAGAAGCCCATGCAGGTCCCGGCGACCACGCTTTGAGTGGGCAGGAACATCGGTTCAGCGGTCTGCGGGTCGTTGAGGCTGGCCAGCCAGTCGCCTTGGGTCCGCAGCAGTTCCCGCAGCCGCGGTCCGGCACCGGGCCCGTCCAGTAGACCGGCGACGAGCTTCTCCAGCTCCGGTTCCCCGAGCTCGTACGGGACGGCGACCTCGAGGGCCGTGGCTGCGGTGCGGACTTCAGCGGCGGCGGTGTCGGCGCGCTCGACGGCGCGCAGATAGTCCGCCAGCAGCTCGGCACGTTCCTCGGGCAGGTCTTCGTTGTCGAGCCGGTCGTCGTCATCAAGCGGGCCAAGCAGCTCGGCGGTCTCGGTCTTCTGCCGCAGTGTGGCCAGGGCTTCCTCAGCACGAAGTGCGAGGGACAGATGGTCGATGTGCACACCCTCGCGATCGGCCAACGCGGCCATGCCGGTGCGGGCGCGAGCGCGGATCTCGTCTGCCCACGCGCGCAGCTTGTTCGACAGCAGTAGGTGGGCGGCGTCCGGGTCGACGTTGTCGTCGCGGCTCGACAGACGCACGACCGAGGTGACGCCGGAGCGGTACAGCCGGGTGACCGCGTTGTCGATGGCGACGTGCATCTGACTGACCAGCAGGATCTTGTCGCCGGGCCGTGCGGCGAGGTGCTGGTGAACGAGTTCGGCGATGAACGAGGTTTTGCCCGTGCCTGGCGGGCCTTGGACGAGGAACAGGTCCGGCGAGCCGAGCGCGTGCGCGACGGCAAGTTTCTTGTCGTCGTCGAAGTCCGGGCGCAGCGGCTCGAACGCCACCGGCTCCGGCGTGCTTGCCACTGACGGGTCCAGCACCAGCTCACGCAGGTGCGGGCGGGCGGAGCTGCCGTCGCGCAGGGCGGCGAGCGCAGTCTTCTGCCGACGGATCGCGGCCTGCGACGGGGTGCGGTCGCGCACCAGCACACCGTGGGCAGGTAGGTCGGCGCCGGGCCGGGTCGCCCGCACTGTGATGTCCGTGCCGTCGACCTCGGCGATTGTCACCGCAACCCCCCGAACCGCGGGCTCGTCGACGGGGCGGGCCATGCGCTCCTGGTCAAGGAACGCGCCGGTCAGCGGGGTCGTCGTCTCTACGTCGAACTGGGCGCCGTCGCGGCTGACCCGCGTGTAGTTGATGGGTTCCTCAAGGCGTTTCTCCAGCGCTTCCTTGGCCTCGATCAGCTGTGACCAGTTGGTCAGCCGTGCCTGCTTGAAGGTGTCGCTGTGGCGATCACCGGCGTCCTGGACAGCCTTTTCCAGCAGCAGGTGCAGCTCGTCGGCGGCTGCGGCGGCTCTTTGCAGGCTGGTCGGCCGCAGTGCCGTCCAGGTGAAGTCGCGGCTGTCCAGGACGATCGCGTCGTCGTTCTGGCGCCAGCGTTCCAGCTCGTCGAAGTCCTTGATCTCCGCGCGGATACAGAGCAGCTGGTGGCGGTTCTTGAAGACGAGCACCAACTCGACTTGGTCGCCTATAAGGCGGAACTCATCGGCGGTGAGGATCGTGCGCCCGGCGATGTTCTTCAGCCGGGGCAGTACGTAGGTGGCCGCGCCGAGCAGCCCCACGATGACGGTTTCGGCGGAGCGTCCGTCACCGGCGTCCTCCAATGATCGGCGCGCCGTGCCGGACAGCTCGAACGACAGCACCTTCTGGTCGTGCCAGTTTTCGCTGCGCGCCGCCTGGATGGCCTGCAGCTCGAGGTAGAACTGCTGTCCATCGGCCGGCCGCTTCGCCGCATCGACGTCCAGGGAGCGCCGCAGCAGCGCCAGGACGGCGGGCGGCAGGTCGGCCTCATCGAGCGCTCGGGTGATGTCCGGCAGGTCACGTAGCTCCCAGCCGGTGACGCATTGCAGCAGCGTCGCGGCCAGGCTGTAGACGTCGAACCTGGTCGAGCCGCGCGAAGCCAGGTCCGGCGGCGCCCACGGCGCGCTGGTCATCCCGGCAACCGTCGCGTCGGTTGCGCCCGCGAGTTGATCCTTGATCTTGCTCAGGGCGAAGTCGGCGAGCAACGGCTTTTCGCCGTCCCACAGCACGTTGCTGGGCTTGATGTCGCGGTGCAGCACCGCCATCGAGTGTGCGTGGGCCAACGCCGACGCCATCGGCAGAGCGATGAACTCAGCAACATCGTCCCAGCCCGGAGTCGCGGGCGCGGTTGTCAGCCAATCCTTGAGCGACACCGGCACCCAGCTGAGCACAACGTAGTACACGCCCAGGCCCTGGTCGGTGCCGCTGTCCAGCAGCGACACGATGTTCGGGTGGTCCAGCTTGTGGTGCGCCGCGGTCTCCCGCTCGAAGTAGATGCGGTAGATCTCATCGGAAGTGGCGGGAACCAGCTTCACGGCCACGTGCCTGCCGCCCTGATGCAAGTCGGCGGCTTCGAAGACCTCCGCCTGACCACCAACACGACGGGTGTTCGCGATCTCGGCATACCGGCCGGCGATCAGACGCACCGCCCACGCTCCTTCCAGGAACGACCTGTTCGTGCGGACCGGCCGCTCAGGATACTGGACCACGGCGCCGAGTCTGGAGTCCGCCGAGCGGTATCCGTGGCCTTCAGGAACAGCGGGCAAGGGTCTGCCGCTGGCGACCTGCCCGGCGCTGGCGGTGTTCGGCGACGGTCGGCACCGATGTTCGGCTCGGGGTGACAAGGGCACGACTTTTCGGCAGTTGTCCGTGACGCACGGTCACGCCGCTTCACAGGAGCAAGCCTTGGGTTCAATCGGACACACTTCTCCTTGACGGGTCTGCCGACAGGTAATCAGCAGGGTGTGACACCTTCCCTTGGGTCAGGCGTCAGGCAGGTAAGCCCGCGGCGGTTAGGTTCGGCGGCCGGCAGCTCGGCGCGTGCTCGGGGTAGCAGAAGGCAGACGCCGGCGGGACGGCTTCCTGCGGGGTGGCGTTCCGCGGCGAGACATGGTTCGGGCTCTCCTTCGTCCGGGATCACCGCGCCCCTAGTGGCCGCGGCCCGATCAGGAGAACACCGCCGCCTGTCCCTAACCCGGATGAGTTTGCGGGGCTGTGGGTACTTAGCCGCGCATCTTCGGCGGCGTGCCCGGGAAGCCACCAAGCCTTGGGAACCAGGCGTTGATCGACTACGCCCGGAAACAAGGAGTCGTAGTGACCGATACGCAGCTCGAGCACTGGCGTCGCGTGGGTCTGCTTCCCGCGAACACGCCCATGAGGCAGGGCTTCGGCGGGAGTTCCTCGCAGCCCGCGCCCGGAGCGGTCGACTTGGTCACCTGGCTCGGCTCCCACGCTGGCCGGGGCCAGCGCACTCACGACGTAGCGCTGCGCGCGTTCGGCGACGGGCACGCAGTGCCTGAGCCGACCGTCCGAGCCGCCTTCCTCTCCGCTGTCGCCCTAGCCTTGCCGGATCCCGTTGCGGGCGGTGAGGACGCCGGCGATCTCGCGCAGGACGCGGCGGCGCGACTTCCGGGCCGGGACACGACCGCGCTGATCCCCCGCGGATGCGCCGCATCGACGCTCCAATCAAGGCCGCCGGGATCTCCTTCGCCCCCGCCGAGCTGCTGCCCTTCGATAAAGGACGCGGGCTAGCTGAGCCTTTCACCCCGGCCGACTTACAGCTGATGTCCACGACCGTGGCACTCGACGGCTCCGAACTGAACGGAACCGGCATGGCCGCGCTCGTACGGTCGATGAGCCCTGCCGGAGCGGCCGTGCCAGGCGTCTCGATGCTCGGAGTTTCCCGACGGGGTACAGGCCATCGAGCTGGCCGACGAATCCGGGAAAACACTTGCCGACCGGAGACGTCCGAGTCGAGCTACGCCGTGTGGTCGAGGAGTCGACGCTGGAGCGGCTGCGTGCCGGTAGGGCCATGGCGGTCCCAGGTCGTCGAAGAAGACGCGGCTGCCTTGCTCGTTGACGTAGAAGGAGACCGCCGCGTCGCAGATCGGGCAGCGCGCATTCGGGCTGATCCATCCCACTGCACTGCTGGACGCGCCCGCAGGCGTCCGCGGGGTCACCGCTGACGCCGTAGAAGACGATCTCGCGTAGCTCCGCCGAAGCGACGCGGAGGGCCTGCCAGACGAGCGGGTCACCTTGTGATTGCTAACTCAGTGCCGAGTGCCGCCCGAACTTGTACGCCAATGCCCGCGACGTCGGTACGTCGTCACCGGATCACCGCCAGGCGCTGCGCCAGCATCGCTGAAGGATAGCCACCGTCGCAGTGAGGAGGATGGGCAGGTGATCAACCAGGGTTACGGTCTCTGCCATGATCGAGCGAACATGAGTCCGCCGGGCAGCAGGGGCACTCGGCCGACCTAAGCGAGCCGCCGGACCTTGGCGGCTACTCCACGGCAACCAAATTGAGGATCGCCTGTACGGGGACCAGGTACCGCCGGCCGACGCGTAGGAGACGCACTGGAAACTGATTGTTCCTGGCCAGGGCGTAGGCCTTGGTGCGCCCGATACCGAGGATCGCTGCCGCAGTCTCCACATCGGTCGTGACCCCGAGGTTCCGCACCGCCTCGATCGTCCACACCCGGTCCTGCGTCCGGCTCGCCTTGCGTCCGCCTGTCGTTGTGGTTGACATCGTCCCCGCCCTCCCGCAGTCGTCAGTACGCCGGTTCCGGCGTCCCTCTCACGGTGCAGTCGGCCCCTTAGCTGCTGCGTTGCCGAAGGTGATCAACCGCCAGCGCGAGCGGGTGTTACCAACACGGGTTACGCCGCGGGAGACCAGGTCGCTGCGTCTCCGAGCACCGCCTCCATCAGCTCCGCGGCCTTGCGCTCGCTCTCCGGCAGCACGTGGGTGTAGACCTCCCGCGTCGTCCGGCTGTCAGCGTGACCAAGCCGCCGCTGCATCACATGTTCCGGAACACCGGCGTCAGCACCGGTCGTAGCGGAGGTGTGCCGCGCGTCGTGCAGCGCGATCATCGGGACCCCGGCGTCAGCGCACGCCTTCGCCCACTGGTCGGTGAAGTACTTCGGGTAGTACGGCTCCCCGTCCTCGCGGCAGAACAGGTAACCGCCGTCGTGGTACAGGACGCCGGCGTCAGCCTTCTCCACGGCCTGGCGCTCCTGGTGGGCGCGCAGCTCCGCTACCAGCGCCGGCCCGAGCGCTACCGCCCGCTTGCTCTTGCCCTTCGGCGCTTTCTCCACCACCCCGTTGCTGGTGGTGGTGCGTTGCCAGTGCAGCAGCAGCACGCCGCGATCGAGGTCGACGCGTGGCCACTTGAGGCCCGCCAGCTCCCCCCGCCGCGTACCGACGACGATCGCCAGCACCCACGCGGCACGCAGCCGGTGGTCGGCGTGGTACTTGAGGAACTTCGCCGACTGCGCCGGCGTCCAGACGCCCTTACGCCCCATCGTCTCCCGCTCGGCCTGCCGGGGCTGCCGTACACCGTCGACGTTGACGCCGAGGTCGCCCAACGCCTTCATCAGGATCCGGTGCACGATGCGGACAGTGGTCGGCGACAGCGGCCCGCCATTCTTGCCGCCACTCTTGAGCAGCTTCTTGTAGAGATCGTGAATGACCCGCTTGTCGAGGGCGTAGAGCTGTCGCCCGCCGATGTGCGGGACCACGTAGCAGCGGATGACGTCCCGGTAGTTGCTGAGGGTCGTCTCTTGGACGTCCAACTCGCGCTCGTTGAGCCAGCTCTCCAGCTCGGCAGCAACGCTGCCGTCCGCGCCGAGGTCCGCTCCCCCGTACGCGGCGCGCGCCTCGTCCTCCGCCTTCAGCGCAGCGGCCTGGTTGGGGAACCCCTGCCGCTTGTGCTGCCGGCGACGCCCGTTCGCGTCGGGCGGGAGGTCGATGATGAAGAACCAGCGGGTCTGGCCGTTGGCGAGGCGGTAGCTGTAGACAGCCATCGGGCTGCACCTCCGCGGTAACGGGATCAGGGGGCACTGCCCACGCTAAGCGATCTCCGTTACCGCCAGCGTTACCGCAAGATCACAAACGATCTTCTATATCCGCTGGTGAATACCAGTCGGGACGGCCGGATTTGAACCGACGACCCCTTGACCCCCAGTCAAGTGCGCTACCAAACTGCGCCACGTCCCGATGCTCCCGCGCGGTCTCCCCCGCGACAGCCGGTACAGCTTACCGCACGATCTTCCTGGCGTCGCACTCGCCCCTCCCGTGCCATGTCGGGTCACCGGCGCTGCCGGCGACCCACCCCACCACCCCTAAAGCGTCCTAGGAGGGTAGGTGGGAGCGAGGGTCAGCCGTGTGCCTTGCCGCGTCCGCCCGGGCCGAGCTTCTTGCGGGGGCGTACCGAAATCTCGATCGGGCTGCCCTCGAAGCCGAACTCCTCGCGGAGCTTGCGCTCGACGAAGCGCTGGTACCCGGCGTCCAGCGGACCGCTGGTGAACAGCACGAAGCGGGGCGGTGCCACCCCGGCCTGGGTGGCGAAGAGGATCTTCGGCGCCCGTCCCCCGCGCACCGGGTGCGGGGTGGCCTGAACCAGCGCGGTCAGCCACGCGTTGAGCTGCGCGGTCGGCACCCGGGTCTCCCAGCTTGCCAGGGCCTTGCGCAGCGCCGGAGCGAGCTTGTCGACCGCGCGGCCGGTCTTCGCCGACAGGTTGAGCCGGATCGCCCAGGGGATGCGGCGCAACTCCCGCTCGATCTCCTTGTCGAGGTAGTACCGGCGGTCGGCGTCGACCAGGTCCCACTTGTTGAAGGCGATCACCAGGGCGCGGCCGGCCTCGGTGACCATCGACAGGATCCGCTGGTCCTGCTCGCTGATGACCTCGCCGGCGTCGAGCAGCACGACGGCCACCTCGGCGGCCTCGATGGCCGACGAGGTACGCAGGCTCGCGTAGTACTCGGTGCCGCTGGCCTTGCCGACCCGCTTGCGCAGGCCGGCGGTGTCGACGAGCTGCCAGGTCTCGCCGCCGATCTCGACCAGACTGTCGACCGGGTCGACGGTGGTGCCGGCGACCGCGTCGACGACCGCCCGCTCCTCCCCGGAGAAGCGGTTGAGCAGGCTGGACTTGCCGACGTTGGGCCGGCCGACCAGGGCGACGCGGCGCGGGCCGCGCGGCCGGTGCTCGACGATCTTCGGCGCCTCCGGCATCGCCTCCAGGATGGCGTCGAGCAGCTCACCGGAGCCGCGACCGTGCAGGGCGGACACCGGGTGCGGCTCGCCGAGGCCGAGCGACCAGAGCGAGGTCGCCTCCATCTCGATCGAGCTGTTGTCGGCCTTGTTCGCCACCAGGATCACCGGCTTGGCGCTGCGGCGCAGCATCCGCACCGCCGCCTCGTCGACGTCGGTGGAGCCGACCATGGCGTCGACCACGAACAGCACCACGTCGGCGGTGGCGACCGCCGACTCGGCCTGCGCGGCGATGGCGGCGGCCCGGTCCTTCGCGTCCGGCTCCCAACCGCCGGTGTCCACGACGGTGAACTGCCGGCCGTTCCACTGCGCGTCGTACGGCACGCGGTCCCGGGTCACCCCGGGGACGTCCTCGACGACCGCCTGGCGGCGGCCGATGATGCGGTTGACCAGTGTCGACTTGCCCACGTTGGGACGGCCGACCACGGCCACCACGGGCTGCGGGCCGGTCGGCTCCTCGACGTCGAGGTCCGGCTCCCGCAGCTCCACCCAGCCTTCGTGCTCGCTCACGCCACTCCCCGCTCGGTCAGCAGGTCACGCAGGCGCGCCACGACCTCGTCGATGCCCAGCTCGGTGGTGTCCAGCACCACGGCGTCCGGCGCCTGCGCCAGCGGGTCGGCCGTGCGGGTCGAGTCGAGCCGGTCCCGGCGGGCCAGGTCGGCCGCGGTGGCGGCCACGTCGGTGGCGTCCTCGGCGCTGCGCCGGGCCGCGCGGGCGGACTCGGAGGCGGTCAGGTAGACCTTCAGGTCGGCGTCCGGGGCGACCACCGAGCCGATGTCGCGCCCCTCCACCACGATCCGGCCGGCGGCGGCGATCATCTCCCGCTGCCGGGCGACCAGCAGCGCGCGGACCGCGGGGACGGCGGCCACGGCGGAGACCGCCCCGGTCACCTCGGGACCCCGGATCTCCACCTCGACGCCGACGCCGTCGGCGGTCACGCCGTACCCCTGGGGCTCGGTGCCGATCCGCAGGTCGGTCTCGCCCGCGACCTTGGCCACCGCCGAGGCGTCGGCCAGGTCGACGCCGGAGCGCAGCACCGCCCAGGTGATCGCCCGGTACATGGCGCCGGTGTCCAGGTAGCGGGCGCCGAGGCGCACCGCGAGGCGCCGCGAGACGGTGGACTTACCCGAACCGGACGGCCCGTCCACAGCGACCACGCAACGCCCGGTCCGTGCCTCTTCCTCCACCGTCGTCCTCCTCAGTCCGTACCTCGCGGATCCTGCCCGCGAGCGGAAACCACACACTGCCTTCAATCATGCCCGGCACCGCGCCGTGCGCCGGCGTCACGCCGCCGCGAGGCGACGCGCGCCACCGGCGCGGAGCCGCCGGAAGCCTACCGGCAGCGGTACCCGCCGCCGCCCGCCTCAGTCGCCGACGGCCTTGAACAGCGCGGCGACCTCCGCGTTGGTCAGCCGGCGGGTGCGCCCGGTGCGCAGGTCGCCGAGCCGGATCGGCCCGATCGAGGTCCGCACCAGCCGCGACACCGGGTGGCCGACCTCGGCGAGCAGACGCCGCACGATGTGCTTGCGCCCTTCGTGCAGCGTCACCTCCACCTGGGCGGTCTTACCCAGAGTGTCCACCACCCGGAACGAGTCCACCCTCACCGGGCCGTCCTCCAGCTCCACGCCGGCCGCGAGGCGCTTGCCGAGGTTACGCGGGATCGGCCCGGTGACCTGGCACAGGTACGTCTTCGGCACCCCGTATGACGGGTGCATGAGCCGGTGCGCGAGCGTGCCGTCGTTGGTGAGCAGCAGCAGGCCCTCGCTGTCGGCGTCGAGCCGCCCCACGTGGTAGACCCGCTGCTCCACCCGGTTGCCGAGGAAGTCGGCGAGCGCGGTGCGCCCCTTCTCGTCGGCCATCGTCGAGACCACGCCGCGGGGCTTGTTCATCGCGAGGTAGACGAGGCGGGTGTCCACCTGGAGGCGCTGCCCGTCGACGTGGATGACGTCGCGGGTCGGGTCGGCCCGGTCGCCGAGCTGCGCGACCCGGCCGTTCACCGTCACCCGCCGGCGGAAGATCAGGTCCTCGCAGGCCCGCCGGGAGCCGACGCCCGCGGCGGCGAGCACCTTCTGGAGGCGCTCGGGCCCGGTGTAGACGGGCGCGTCGGTCTTCGGGGCACGGTCATCGCGAGGCATCGGCAAGGTCTTCCACATCGTCGGGGAGGAACGGGGCCAGCGGCGGCAGGTCGGCGACGCTGTCCAGCCCGAGCTTCTCCAGGAAAAGGGTGGTGGTCCGGTAGAGGTGGGCGCCGCTCTCCGTCTCGGTGCCGCACTCCTCGACCAGCCCCCGGGAGACCAGGGTACGGATCACGCCGTCGCAGTTGACCCCGCGGATGGCGGAGATCCGCGAGCGGGTCACCGGCTGCTTGTAGGCGACGACGGCCAGGGTCTCCAGCGCCGCCTGGGTCAGCCGCACGGACTGCCCGTCCAGGACGAACCGCTCCACGTACCCCGCGTATTCCTGCCGGGTGTAGAGCCGCCAGCCGCCCGCGGCCCGGCGCAGCTCGAACCCGTGGCCGGCCGCCGTGTAACCCGCGGCGATCTCGGCCAGCATCGCCGCGATCCGCTCCGCCGGCTGTTCCAGCACGTCGGCGAGGGTCGCCTCGGCGACCGGCTCGTCCACCACCAGCAGGATCGCCTCCAGCGCGCCGCGCAGCTCCGCGTCGTCGAGGACCGGTGCCGGCTCCGGCGGCGCCGGCACCCGCCGCCGGGGTCGCGGCGCCCTGTCGGGTACGCGGACAGCCTCCCCGCCCGGCGCCGACTTCCCGGCCTCGCCCGTCGGCGCCACCGGCTCCCCGGCGTCCCCGCTCGGCCGCCGCTGCTCACCAGCGGGCTCCCCCACACCCGCAGCGGCCTCCTCGGCGGCCGCGCCGTGGTCGGCGCGCGCGCCTTCCCCCGAGATCTCGGAAGGATCCGGCCCCTCCGAGGGCCGCTTCTCTCCACGGTCTTCGGTGACGTGCTCGGTGGCGGGCTCGGCCGGCGCCGTAACGGAGTCGGTGGCGGGCTCGGCTGGTGGTTCGGGGCGGCGTTCCCACGGCGGGATCCAGGCGGCGGCCTGGTCGGCCAGGGAGTCCCGGCGTTCCTCGTCACTCATCCCGCTCGTCCTCCGTCGGTCCCGTCCCGTCCGCCGCGCCGGCCCGCCCCGCCAGTCCCGGATCCGTGCCGCCGGGCCCGGATTCCGTTCCGGCCGGCTCTGGCGCCGCCCCGTCCGTCGCCGTCTCCGCCGACGGGGACGGGGTGCCGGCGTACTCGTCGATGTCCAGGTCGGTGTCGCCGTCGGCGGGGCCGGTCCAGCGTACGGTCAGCTCCTCCAGGGCCTGGTCCTGGACGAACGCGACGAGGCCCTCCCGGTACAGCTCCAGCAGCGCGAGGAACCGGGCCACCACCTCCAGGGTGACCTCGCAGTCCGCGCAGAGGCCGGCGAAGGTCGCGGTGCCGGCCCGGCGCAGCCGCTCGGCGATGATCCCGGCGTGCTCCCGGACGCTCACCCGGACCATGTGCACGTGGGCGATCGACACCTCGGGCGCCGGCTTCGGGGTGAACGCCTTCACGGCGAGCGCCCGCAGCCGCTCCGGCCCGATGCCGAGCACCAGGTCGGGCAGGGCCTGCGCGTAGCGGGGCTCCAGGGTGACCGCGCGCGGCCAGCGCCGCCCGCCGGCCTCCTCCAGGGCCCCGATGTGGGCGGCCGCCTCCTTGTACGCCTTGTACTGCAGCAGCCGGGCGAAGAGCAGGTCCCGCGCCTCCAGCAGCGCCAGGTCCTCCTCGTCCTCGACCTCGGCGGCGGGCAGCAGCCGGGCCGCTTTCAGGTCCAGCAGGGTGGCGGCGACGAGCAGGAACTCGCTGGTCTCGTCCAGGTCCCACTGGTCGCCCATCGCCCGGAGGTAGGCGATGAACTCGTCGGTGACCTTGTGCAGCGCCACTTCGGTGACGTCCAGCTTGTGCTTGCTGATCAGTTGCAGCAGCAGGTCGAACGGGCCGGTGAAGTTGGCCAGCCGGACGGTGAAACCGGTGGTCTCCTCGACGGTCGCCGGGTCGGCGGGCACCACGTTGTCGACCTCGGCGGCCAGTTCCGCGGCGGCCACGGGATCGTCGGCGCCGTGCGGCGGGTCGAGGGGCGGTGCGGTCACCGGGAAACCGTAGTCCACGGCCCGGACACCCGGCGTCCGGCCCAGGGCGTGGGTCGACGTCCCGGCCCGGCCGCGGCGGGGCCTCGCGACACGCGCTAGCGCTCCGCCTGGGCGGCGATCACCTCGCGGGCGAGCTGGCGGTAGTTGCGCGCGCCCGAGGAGGCGGGGTCGAGGGTGGTGATCGGCGCACCGGCCACGGTGGACTCGGGGAACTTCACCGTCTTGGTGATGACCGTCTGGTAGACCTTGTCGCCGAACGCCTCCACCACCCGCTGGAGCACCTGCCGGCAGTGGGTGGTGCGGCTGTCGTACATGGTGGCGAGGATGCCCTCGAGCTCCAGGTCGAAGTTGAGGCGCTCGCGCACCTTGTCGATGGTGTCCAGGAGCAGCGCCACACCGCGGAGGCTGAAGAACTCGCACTCCAGCGGGATGAGCACCCCGTGGGCGACGGTCAGCGCGTTGATCGCCAGCAGGCCCAGGGAGGGCTGGCAGTCGATCAGGATGAAGTCGTACTCCTTGCGGACGGTCTTGAGCACCCGGGCCAGGGCCATCTCCCGGGCGACCTCGTTGACCAGCTGGATCTCGGCCGCGGAGAGGTCGATGTTGGCCGGGAGCAGGTGCAGCCCGGCCACGTCGGTCTTGATGAGCACGTCCTCGGCGGTGACGTCGTCCTGCATCAGCAGGTTGTAGACCGACAGGTCCAGGTTGTGCGGGTTGACGCCGAGGCCCACCGAGAGGGCGCCCTGCGGGTCGAAGTCGACCAGCAGCACCTTGCGGCCGTACTCGGCCAGCGCCGCGCCCAGGTTGATGGTCGTCGTGGTCTTGCCGACGCCGCCCTTCTGGTTGGCCATCGCGATGATCCGCGCCGGGCCGTGCCGGTCGGTCGGCATGGGCTCGGGGATCGGCTTGCGCATCGTGTACGCGGCCGGATCGGCCGGGCCGAGATCCGCGCCGAGCGTGGCCTGCTGCTCACGGAGCTCCGACGTCCAGGTCTCGGCACGGTCACCGTTGCCTGCCATGTCCTCGTTGCCCCCTCCCGACGACCACCCGGCGTCGGAGTCGACCGACGTCCCTTTCGCGGCGCCGCCGCGCACCCTGCGTCCGCGTCGCCCCGCCAGGTCCGCGCCGAACCCGACTCTACGCCACCGGCGAGCAGGGCGTTCGGCACCGGTACGGCGTGTCGGCGGGCGGGCTGCTACCCCCGGGCCCTCGGGTGGGCCGTCGCGTACACCTCACGCAGCCGCTCGACGGTGACCAGCGTGTAGACCTGCGTGGTGGTCACCGAGGCGTGGCCGAGCAGTTCCTGCACCACCCGGACGTCCGCCCCGCCGTCGAGCAGGTGGGTGGCGTACGAGTGGCGCAGCGTGTGCGGGGAGACCGCCCCCGGCCCGTCGACGGGCAGCCCGGCCCGCTGGGCGGCCCGCCGCAGGATCGTCCAGCCCCCCTGCCGGGACAGTGGCCCGCCCCGGGCGTTGAGGAACACCGTCGGGGTGCCCCGGCCCGCGGCGGCCAGCGCGGGCCGCGCCCGGACCAGGTACGCGCGCAGCGCCTCGACGGCGTACCCGCCGATCGGGACGAGCCGGCTACGGCCGCCCTTGCCGCGCAGCAGCACCGCCCCCTCGGCGGCGTCGACGTCGTCCACGGCGGCGCCCACCGCCTCGGAGATGCGCGCGCCGGTGCCGTACAGGAACTCCAGCAGCGCCCGGTCGCGCAGCGCGAGGGGCGCGCCCTCGCCGGTGGCGGTGACCGGGCCGGCCGTCTCCAGCAGCCGGACCACGTCGTCGACCGGCAGCGCGCGCGGCAGCCGGCGCGGCGGCGTGGGCGGGCGGACGTCGCGGCTCGGGTCCACGCCGGCCAGGCCCTCCCGCAGCGCGAAGCGGTGCAGGCCGCGGACGGCGCTGGCCGCCCGCGCGGCGGACGAGGCGGCGAGCGGCGGGTGCCCGTCGTCGCCGGCGCGCAACCGGGCGAGGTGGGCCTCCACCTGGCCGGGGCCGACCGCCGCCAGGTCGGTCACCCCGGCCGACGCCAGGGTGCCGAGATAGCGGTCGAGGTCCCGGCGGTACGAGGCGAGGGTGTTCGCCGACAGTCCACGCTCGACGGTGAGGTGGTCGAGGTAGCCACGGACGGCACGGCGCAGGGCCGGCCCGGGCTCCACGCCCGGGCCGGCCTCGTCCTGCGTGGTCAGGCTGTCGCCCCTCAGGCCAGCACCTCGGCCAGCGGCAGGGTGGCCATGCCGTGCGCCTCGGCGACCGGGCCGTAGACGACCTGGCCGGCGTGGGTGTTGAGACCCAGGGCGAGCGCCGGGTCGCGGCGCAGCGCCTCCCGCCAGCCGTGGTTGGCCAGCTCCAGGGCGTACGGCAGGGTGACGTTGGTCAGCGCGTACGTGCTGGTGTGCGGGACCGCGCCCGGCATGTTCGCCACGCAGTAGAAGATCGACTCGTGGACCTGGTAGGTCGGGTCCGCGTGCGTGGTGGGGCGCGAGTCCTCGAAGCAGCCGCCCTGGTCGATGGAGATGTCGACCAGCACACTGCCCGGCTTCATCCGGGAGACCATCTCGTTGGAGATCAGGGTCGGGGCCTTCGCGCCGGGCACCAGCACCGCGCCGATGACCAGGTCCGCGTCGAGCACGGCCCGCTCGATCTCGTACGCGTTGGAGGCGACCGTCTGCAGGTGGCCCCGGTAGATGGCGTCGGCCTGGCGCAGCCGGGCGACGTTCTTGTCGAGCAGCAGCACCTCGGCCTGGAGGCCGAGCGCGATGGCGGCGGCGTTCATGCCGGACACGCCGGCGCCGATGACGACGGTCTTGGCCGCGTAGACGCCGGAGACGCCGCCCATGAGGACGCCGCGCCCACCGCCCTGCCGCTGCATGTGGTAAGCGCCGACCTGCGGGGCGAGCCGGCCGGCCACCTCGGACATCGGGGCGAGCAGGGGCAGCGACCGGTCGGGCAGCTCGACCGTCTCGTACGCGATGCCGGTGACCCTGCGGTCGATGAGCGCGTCGGTGCACTCCTTGGAGGCGGCCAGGTGCAGGTAGGTGAAGAGCACCTGCCCCTCGCGCATCCGGTGGTACTCCTCGGCGATCGGCTCCTTGACCTTGAGCACCAGCTCGGCGGTGTCCCACACCTCGTCCGCGGTGGGAAGGATCTTGGCGCCGGCGGTGGCGAAGTCGTCGTCGCTGATGCTGGACCCGACGCCGGCACCCGACTCGACGAAGACCTGGTGACCGGCGCGCACGAACTCGTTGACGCCCGCCGGCGTGATCGCCACGCGGTACTCGTGGTTCTTGACCTCGCGTGGGATTCCGACCTTCACGATGCAGACACCTTCCTCCGGGGCTGCCGCCCCGACTGCTCGGCGCCACGACGGCCCCATTGCCGCCGCGGTCCACCGGTCCCGCCGGCGGCAGTCTAGGCGCGCCGTCGTCCGTGGGGAGCCAGCACAGTGACATGCGGTGACCGCTCCCCCTGACGAAGTGTCAGGCGCCGGCCCGGCCGGCGGTCGGCGACCGCCTCGGCCGTCAGGACGGTGTTCTCCATTATCGTCCCACCCGGCGTGTCCCGCCGGGGACAGCAGGCATGTGGACCACCGTCGTGTCGGTCAACGGGTGGCACCGGCGCGCAGGGCGGCCCCCGCGCGACGATCCGACCCGGACGACGAGGGGCCGCGCGGGTTCACCGCGCGGCCCCTTCTCGCGTACGCCCTCAGCGTGGCAGCGGTGCGTCCGCCCGGCGCAGCGCCGACCAGCCCACGTCGCGGGCCCGCGCGGCGGCGAGCAGCCCGGCGACCGCCGAGGCGTTGGTGATCTCGCCGTTCAGCACCATGCCGACCGCCTCGTCCAGGCCGATCCGCACCACCTGGAGGTCGGCCTCCTCCTCGCGGCGGTCATGCCGCTGCTCGGCCGGCACGTCGGCGAGGTCGCGGGCCAGGAAGACCCGGACCAGCTCGTTGGTGAACCCCGGCGAGCTGTGCAGGTCGACCAGGACGTCCAGCCGCCCCGCGCTGAGGTCGGCCTCCTCGGCCAGCTCCCGCCCGGCGGTGACGGCCGGATCCTCGCCCGAGACGTCCATCAGCCCGGCCGGCAGCTCCCACAGGTGCCGGCCGACCGCGTGCCGGTACTGCCGGATCAGCACCACCTGCCCGGCGCCGTCCAACGCCACCACCGCCACCGCCCCGACGTGCCGGACGTGGTCGCGGACGGCGGTGCCGCCGCCGGGCATGGTCACCTCGTCGCTGACCACCTCGAAGATCCGGCCCCGGTAACGCTCGGTACGCGACCGCAGCTCGTACCGGTGCTCGACGGCACTCACACCGCCGCCCCGCGGGTAAGGAAGGGCCACCTGTTAACGCCTCCGGTAGAGGAAGGGTCCCCTCTTAACACTCGCCCGCGCCGCCCGCTCACGACTTCGCCGCCGCCTTCGTCGCCGTGCCGCCGTTGCGGGCGGCCTTCGCCGCCGCCGGCGCCGCGCCGTCCAGGTCGACCGGGAGCTGGTCGGCCTCCGAGTACGCGATGGCAGCCTTCACGAACGACGCGAACAGCGGGTGCGGCCGGGTCGGCCGGCTCTTCAGCTCCGGGTGCGCCTGGGTGGCCACGAAGAACGGGTGCAGGTCGCGGTCCAGCTCGATGAACTCGACCAGCCGGCCGTCCGGCGAGGTGCCGGAGATGTGCAGGCCCGCCTTGGTCAGCGCGTCGCGGTAGGCGTTGTTGACCTCGTACCGGTGCCGGTGCCGCTCGCTGACCTGCGTGCTGCCGTACGCCTCGGCGACCAGGGAGCCGTCGGCGAGCGTCGCCGGGTACGCCCCGAGCCGCATGGTGCCGCCCAGGTCGCCCTTGCCTGCGACGATGTCCTCCTGGTCGGCCATCGTGGCGATGACCGGGTGGGCGGCGTCCTCGTCGAACTCCAGCGAGTTGGCGCCGTCCAGGCCGGCGAGGTGGCGGGCCACGTCGATGGTCATGCACTGCAGGCCGAGGCAGAGGCCGAGCAGCGGGATGCCGTTCTCGCGGGCGTACCGGGCGGTGCCGATCTTGCCCTCGATGCCACGCACGCCGAACCCGCCCGGGATCACGATCCCGTCCACGCCGGCCAGGGCGTTCGCGGCGCCCGCCGCGCTGACGCACTCGTCGCTCGGCACCCAGCGCAGGTGCACCCGGGCCCGGTGGCCGAAGCCGGCGGCCCGGATCGCCTCGCTGACCGACAGGTACGCGTCGGGCAGGTCCACGTACTTGCCGACCAGCGCCACGGTCACCGTGTGCCGCGGCTGGTGCACCCGCTCCAGCAGGTCGTCCCAGCTCGACCAGTCCACGTCCCGGAACGACAGGCCCAGCCGGCGCACCACGTACGCGTCGAGACCCTCGCGGTGCAGCACCTTGGGGATGTCGTAGATGCTCGGGGCGTCCGGGGCGGCGGTGACCGCCTCCAGGTCCACGTCGCAGTAGAGCGACAGCTTCTGCTTCACCTTGTCCGGGATGTCGCGGTCGCAGCGGAGCACCAGCGCGTCCGGCTGGATGCCGATGCTGCGCAGCTGCGCGACCGAGTGCTGGGTCGGCTTCGTCTTCAGCTCGCCCGACGGCGCCAGGTACGGCACCAGCGACACGTGCAGGTAGAAGCAGTTGTCCCGGCCCAGGTCGTGGCGGACCTGCCGGATCGCCTCCAGGAACGGCAGCGACTCGATGTCGCCGACGGTGCCGCCGACCTCGGTGATGACGACGTCGGGCACCTGCCCGCCGGCGTCCGGGTCGGCCATGCCGAGGATGCGCGACTTGATCTCGTTGGTGATGTGCGGGATGACCTGGACGGTGTCGCCCAGGTACTCGCCACGCCGTTCCTTCGCGATCACGTCCGAGTAGATCTGACCGGTGGTGACGTTCGCCTTGCCGGACAGGTCCCGGTCGAGGAACCGCTCGTAGTGGCCGACGTCGAGGTCGGTCTCGGCGCCGTCCTCGGTGACGAAGACCTCGCCGTGCTGGAACGGGTTCATCGTGCCGGGGTCGACGTTGAGGTAGGGGTCGAGCTTCTGCATGACCACGCGCAGGCCGCGCGCGGTGAGCAGGTTGCCGAGGCTGGAGGCGGTGAGGCCCTTACCCAGCGAGGAGGCCACGCCCCCGGTGACGAAGATGTGCCTGGTCGTCCGTGCTGAAGGGGCCAAGGCCTGCTCCCGTGTCGTCCGTCGCGGTCGTGCAGACCGCCGTGCCGATCAACCAAGTGATCACGCGATCCACGGGATTCCACGGTAACACCTCGCCGGCCGCCGGGCCCGGGCGCACCCGCGTCGAGCGCCGGGTGTCGCCCGCCGGTCAGCCGGTCGTGACCTCGCTCGATGCCCGGGCGGTCGGGATCCGCCCGCCGGTTTCCGGGGCGGCACCGGCCGACCCGCCGACGTCCGCGCCCCCGGTCGCCGGGCCCGTCCCGGCCCCGCCCCGGGCGTCGGTGTCCCGGGCCTCGATCCGGTGACCGGTCGCCGGGCCGCCACCGGTGGGCGCGCCGTCCCGCCGCGGGCCGCCGCCTCCCGGGCCGTCACCGGGATCGGCCGGGCCGGAGCCGCCCCCGGCCGGACCGCCGTCGCGGGCGGTCTCCGGCCTCGTCCGGTCGGCGGAGTGGTCGAGCACCCGCAGCGAGGCCAGCGCCGCCATCGGCACCACCAGCGCGGCGGCCGCACCGGCCACGTCGAGCGCCGACCCGCCCAGCACCCCGCCGATCGCCGCCGCCACCGCGGTGCCGGCCATCGCCGCCCGCACCGCCGGATAGATGCCGAAGAGCCGCATCAGGCCACCCCACGGCTGCAACAGGGCGAACCAGACCAGCAGGGCGCCGGCCACCGCGAGCACCGTCAGCGGGCTGTCGACCAGCGTCTCGACGTTGGCGGCGCCGGACCGGTGGACGGTGAGCCCGCCGGTGCCGTCGCCGATCGCGGCGAGGAACCGGCCGAGGCTGCCGCGCTCGGCGACCGGACGACGTACGTCCACGACGGCGACGCCGATGGTCAGGGCCAGCCCCGCCATCGCCGCCCACGCGAGCCGGCTCAGCGTCAACCAACCGCCGGCGCTGATCGCCGCGGCGACGCTCACCCCGGCGGTCAGCGCGACCGCGCCGATCGAGTCCGCCCCGAGGTACGGGCTGCCGACCAGCACCACGGCGGGAGCGCCGACCGCCACCACCACCATCGGCCGCCAGGACCGGCGGACCCGCTGCGCGAGGCAGCCGCCGGTGAGCAGCGCGCCGGCCAGCAGCACGCCGAGCCCCACCGTGCCCAGGCCCGCGTACCGGCCGCCCTCCAGGGCCGAGTAGCCCACCACCGCGTTGAGTTGGAGGCGGGCACCGGTCAGCACGTCCGCGCCGACGGTGAGGGTGGCGAGACCGGCGACCGCGCCCAGCGGGCCGAGGGTGCTCGCGTACCCGGGCAGCGACCGCACCAGCACTGTCGCCGCGACCACCAGGGAGACGGTGGCGGCGGCGAACCACACCCCGGCGTGGTCGCCACGCCACCAGGGAACCAGGTCGGCCAGCAGCGCCGCGGGTACGGCGAGAGCGGCGCCGACGAGCAGCAGTTCCACCGCCGCCACGACCCGCCGGGACACCGGCTCCGGGCCGTACGGGCCGGCGTGCCGGCGGGCCCGGCGCAGCAGCGGCAGCACCGCCACCCCGAGCGCCACCTGGGCGGCGGCGAGGAGGCCGAAGAACCAGCCGGCCACCTCACGCTGGGCGGCGGCCTCCCGGTCGGCGTCGGCCGGACCGGCGATCGCGGCGGCGAGGTCGGCGGGCCGGCCGCCCAGCGGCTCGGCGGGCCGGCCGAGGAACGGCCGCTCGGGCAGCGGCCGGCCCAGCGCGGTCAGCGCGGTCGGGGCGAGGTCGACCAGTTGCAGGTACCCCTCCCGGGCGGTGGTCGGGGAGGTCAGCCAGCCCTGTTCCCAGCCCGGGCCGTGCGCGACGGCGACGTGCAGCCGGGACGGCGCCTCGGTGTCCGACACCCCGGCGACGATCACCAGGGAGCGGGGTGGGCGGGCCGCCAGCACCCGGGCGAGTCGCGTGTCGGCGGCGCGGGCCGCCGCGGCCCGGGTCGCCGGGTCGTCGCCGGCGACCGTGCCGGCGTCGACGATGCTGAGCACGCACGAGCGCAGCAGGCCGGACGGGTCGGCCGGCAGCTCCGGCGCGTACCGGTCCACCCGCCCGAACGGCCGCGCCGCGGCCACCGCCGCGCCCGGACCGACCGCCACCGAGCAGCGCACGGACTCGGACAGGGAGCCGGGGACCGCCCCCCACGGCAGCCGCTCCTGGTTGTGCAGGACCACGCTCTCCTGGTCGGGCAGGTTCGCGCCGATGCCGTCCGGCCGCTCCACGACGACGTCCGTGGCGGGGCAGGCGCCGGCGGGCCGGTTGCCGGGCCACGCCGCGAAGCTGCCCGCCCCGAGGGTCAGCCAGCCGTCCACCGGGCAGGTCGGCCGGTGCGCCGAACGCGCCGACAACGAGCCGATCGAGCCGTCGCGGGCCATCCGCCACAGCGTCGGCGTGGTCTCCGGGTCGACGTCGTCCCAGCGCAGCCCGGCCACCCCGACCAGGACCACGTAGTCGGCGGTGCGCTCCGGTGTGCGGTTGGCCGGGCGGGCGGCCAGCGCGGCGACACCGAGCGCCACGACGAGGAGGGTCAGCAGGACCGGGGCGAGTCGGCGCAGCATCACCGGCGTCCCGTCGACGGGGCGTCGGCGTCGGGGGTCGTCGGGCCGGCCGCGTCCGAGGTCAGCTCGGCGTAGAGCGCGGTGAGCTGGCCGAGGGTCTCCGTCTCGGTGGGCCAGGTCGCCGCGCGGGCGGCACCGAGCCGGCCCAGCTCGGCCCGGCGCGGGGCGTCGTCCAGCAGGCCGCGCACGGCGTCGTCGACCGCGTCGACGTCGCCCGGCGGCACCAGCACGGCGGCGTCGCCGACCAGCTCCGGCAGGCCGCCGACCGCCGTGGCCACCAGCGGTACGCCGGCCCGCATCGCCTCCTGCGCGAACAGCTGCCGGGCCTCCCAGTCGCTGGTCACCAGGGCGAGGTCGGCCCCGGCGAGCAGGTCGGCCACGTCGGTGCGGTGCCCGAGCAGGGTGACCGGTGCCCGGGCGGCGGAGATCCGGGCGGCCAGTTGCAGGTAGGCGGGGCCGCTGCCGGCGATCACCACCGCCGGCGCCGGCGTCCGCGTACGCCACCGCGCGGCGGCGTCCACCAGCACGTCGTACCGCTTCTGCGGGTGCAGTCGACCGACCGAGAGGATCAGCGGTTGGTCACGGCCGACGCCGAACTCGGCGCGGACCGCCTCGCGGCGGCGTCGCGGCGCGGGCAGCGTCGGCGCGGCCACCGGCGCGAGCCGGGCGTCCGGCGCGCCCAGCCCGGTGGCGCGCTCGACCAGGTCGGCGGAGGCGCCGAGGCTGACCCGGGCTCCCCGGGCGACGACCCGCTCGGCCAGCCGCGACACGCTCCCCCGCAGCCCGCCGACGAGCACGGCGTTGTGCCAGGTGACCACCAGCGGAACCGCGGGCCGGGCGAGGACGGCCACCAGCCCGGCGCGCAGCCCGTGGGCGTGCAGCACGTCGACCGGCTCGGTGGCGAGGGCCCGGCGCAGCGCCGCCACCGCGCGCGCGTCGGCGGGCGTGGGGCTGGCCGAGATCTCCACCGCCTGGAAGCGGGCGCCGACGCCGGTGAAGCCGAACTGTTCCTCGGTCGCCGCGGGGCCGCAGACGAGCACCGAGGTGCCCGTCGCGGTGAGGCCGGCGGCCAGCGAACGGACGTGCTGCCCGACACCACCGGTGCTGGAGGCGAGCAGCAGGGCGACCGTGCCGCGCCAGCCGGCGCGTGAGGTCGGTTCCGTCACCGGGACACCGTCTCCTTCCCGTCGCCCCGCTCCGGGGGGACCCCGTCCTGCTGCGTCCCGCCGTCCGGGGCGTCGTTCGCCCCCCGGCGGGCCCGCCCGAGGCGCCGCAGCACCCCGGCGAGCAGCGGTCGTACGTCCGGCCGGTCCAGCGTCCAGGCCACCGCGAGGAACACGGCGCCGACCAGGACACCGGACAGCATGCCCTGTACGAGTGCCGCCGGTGCGCCCGGGGTGCCGTCCCCGGCGGCGGCGAGCCACCGGGACACCGCCCATCCCGCGAGGGCGGCCAGCACCGCGCCGGCCGACCCGGCCACCGCCGCCCGGGCGAAGCCGGCGAGTGCCGCGGCGCCGGCCGTCCGCCGGACCGCGACGACCAGGAGGGCACCCAGCACCAGCATGCCCGCAGAGTTGGCGAGAGTGACCGCCGGCACCCGGTCGGCGACCGGGAACACCGCGGCGAGCAGCACGGCCGCCGGCGGCACCACGAGCCAGCCGACGCTGATGGCGGCGGTGGCCGGTCGGGTGGCGCCGTGGGCGTAGAGCGCGCGGGAGAGCACCGCGAAGAGGCCGTAACCCACGAGCCCGGGGGCGAAGCCGACGATGGCCGCCGCGGTGACCTCCGGGTCGAGCGGGAAGAAGTGGCCGACCGGCACCGCGGTGCCGACCAGGGTCGCCGCCCCGAGGCAGCTGAGCAGCAGGACACCCCGGGTGGTGTCCGCGACCGTGCGCCGGTACCGCCGTTCCTCGCCGCCCGCCGCGGCCGCCGCGAGGGCCGGGTACGCGGCGGTGGCCAGCGGCACCGCGAGGACTGCCCACGGCAGCAGGTACATGGTCTGGGCCAGGTTGAACACCTGCGGCGAGCCGGTCGGGCCGCCGGAGACCCGGTTGAGCATCACGACCAGGGCGACCTGCTGGGCCGTGACGGTCACGGCACCGGCCACGGCCAGCCCGCCGATGCGGGCCCGGGCGTCGGCGGGGAACGCGAAGCCGGGGCGCAGGCGCAGCCGTAGGCGGCGCAGGGGGATGAGCAGGGAGAGCGACAGCGCAACCACACCGAGCGTGGTCCCGGCGGACAGGATCAGCTCACCACCCGGGCTGACCCGCGCCACGCTCACGGCGCGCCCCTCGGCGGCACCGAACGTCAGGTAGACGCCGATCACGGTGACGCTGGACAGCAGCGGCGCGATGACCGGCCAGGCGAACCGGCGGTGCGCCTGGAGCACCCCGGTCAGCACGATGCCGATGCCGTAGAGCGGCAACTGCGGCGCGAAGACCCGCAGCATCCGCGCGCCGGCCGCCAGTTCCGCGTCGGACCGCCCCTCGCTGATGAGCGCGACGATCGGGTCGGCGAGGAGCGCCACCACCACCGCCAGCGGCACGAGGAGGGTGACGGTCCAGGTGAGCAGGGCACCGGTCGTGGCGGTCACGGCCCGCCGGTCGCCGGCGGCGACCGCTCCGGCGAGCAGGGGCACCACCAGGCTGGCGAGGGCGCCACCGGCCACGATCTCGAAGACGATGTTCGGGACGGTGTTGGCGATCACGTACATGCCGCCCAGGTCGCTCTCCTGCACGACCCAGGTGAAGACGGCGGTGCGGCCGAAGCCGGCGAGCCGGCTCACCACCGTGAGGGCGGCGATCAGCGCGGCCGCTCCGGCGACGCGGCCGGCGCCGGCGAGGGGTGCCGGAGTCGTCACGTCAGTCGGCGCGACGGCCCAGCGCGTCCAGCTCGCGCAGCCCGGGGGTCCGCTGGATGACCTGGGTGAAGCTGACCTTCTCGCTGGCGGCGGTGAGCCCGGCGAGGACGGCGAGCAACCCGGCCCGGCCGACGGGCCCGGTGCGGGCGGCGAGCGTGACGCCGAGCAGGGCACCCAGCGCGTTGGCGCCGCTGTCGCCGAGCATCACGTCCTCGCCCAGGTCGGCGGGGAGCAGGCCGGCGGCGGCGCCGACCGCGCCGGCGGCGATTCCGCCCTGCGGCCCCGGCAGCAGCGGGGCGCCGACCAGCAGCCCCGACTTCAGTGCCCGGCCCGGCCGCAGGTCGAGCAGGTTGAGCAGGTTGGCGGTGCCGGCGATGACGCCCGCGCCGAGCAGCACGTCGACGCCGCGCCCCACCGCGCCCTGCCGCTGGCGGCGCCGGTGCCGGGCGACCGTCGGGTCGGCGGCGAGCAGCGCGGCGGCGCCGAGCCCGGCCGCCCCCACGCCGACGATCTTGACCAGGCCGGCGGTGACCCGCCCCTCGCGCAGCGCGGCGAGGTGCCCGGCGAAGCCCTTGGCGGCCTTCTGCTCGGGCCGGGCCCCGACCACGTCGTCGTAGAGGCCCACCGCCCCGGCGCCCAGCCCGGCGACCAGGGCCGCCCCGCCCGCCGCGCCGCTGGCGGCGCCGAACGCGCCGGCCGCCGCGGCGCCGGCGGCGAGCGCCGGGCCGGCGGCCAGGGTGACCGTGCGGCCGCGGAAGTTCGTCCGCTCCAGCGCCGGGCCGGCCGGGGAGGTACGCACCTCGCGGAGCGCGTACCGGGCGACTGCCGCGCCGGCGCCGGCGACGAGGATCCGACCGAGCAGCCTCACGCCGTCACCTCGCTCCGCTCGGCGATCGCGCGGGACGCCCGCCTGCCGTGCCTGACGGTTCGCTCGGCACGCTCGCTCACGCCGCCCCCCTCTCGGACGGGGGTGGACGGACCGGACACCGGGGTGGATGCGTCGCTCACTGGGGCAGTCTAGGCAGCAGGGAGGTGGCGTTGTCGCCGACGCCGTACTGCCCGGCCTTCTTCTCGGTGAGCTGCTGCACCAGCGCGAGCGCGGTGACCAGTTGGCCCTGGACGGTGTTCGCGTTGTCGACCGAGGAGATCGACTCGGCCAGCACGGCGTCACCCCGGACGAACGCCACCAGGTTGCCCCCGGCCGAGCCGTTGCCGGCCACGACGATCGCGCCGGTCCGGTCGAACTGCTCGGCGACCTTGACCACCGACTCGTCCTTCTTCGCGGAGTCCTTGTCGACGTACGGCTGGCCGCTGACCACGACGACCGCCTCGGCGGAGGCGGTGACCCGCTCGGAGGTGGTGAGGTAGTTCGCGTTCGTGTACGCGGCCAGCACCGCCCGCCGGTCGGCCTCGCTGACCGGTGTCGCGCCGGGCGCCCGGTCGAGCAGCACGGTGGCCAGCAGGGCGCTGGAGGTCTCCACGCCGTGCCCGTTGCCGGGGAGGTTGGCGGTGGGGGCGCTGGTGGGCCGGGCGGCGGTGACGGCCAGCTCCAGCAGGTCGTTGTTGTTGTCCGGGTTGATGAACTTGTCCTGCAGGTCGATGCGGCCGGTCACGTCGGCCCCGCCGAGCTGGAGCATCTTGATCACACCCTCGGTGTGGTCGCGCCCGGTGGGCAGGCTGAGCACCAGCACCCGCTTGCCGCTGAGCTTGCCCGGCAGGACCACCCCGGCGATCTCGGCTGCGAAGTCCTCCTCCCGGGCCAGCTCCTCCTCCATGTTGTTGACCGCCTGGCGCATGAGCTGGTTGTCCTTGCGCAGCCCGTTGACGGTCTCCTTCAGGGAGTCGGCCACCGGGCCGTTCAGCGCGGCGGTGCCGACCACCAGGCCGATCGCGAGCGCCAGGAAGACCGCGGTCAGGGACACCACGTGGTACCGGAAGTTGATCACACCTGCAGCCTCTTGTCGGTGGAGCGGCGTCAGAAGAGCCGTTCCAGCTGGAACACAAAATTGTTCCACCACTCGGAGACCACGCCCAGGTACGCCTTGCCGACGGTGGAGACCGCCACGGCCGAGGCCATCGCGGCGATCGCGGAGAGCACCAGCAGCAGCAGGGAGGACCCGGAGATGCTCTGCCGGTAGAGCCGGCTCACGCCCTTGGCGTCGACCAGCTTGCCGCCGACCTTCAGACGGGTGAGGAACGTCGACGCCATGCCGCCCCGGCCCTTGTCGAGGAACTCGACGAGCGTGGCGTGCGTGCCGACGGCCACCAGCAGCGAGGCGCCCTTCTCGTCGGCGAGCAGCATCGCCAGATCCTCGCTGGTGGCGGCGGCGGGAAAGGTGACCGCCGGCACACCGAGGCCGTTGACCCGGGCCAGCCCCGGCGCCCGCCCGTCGGGGTACGCGTGCACGATCACCTCGGCGCCGCAGCGCAGCACGTCGTCGGTGACCGAGTCCATGTCGCCGATGATCATGTCCGGCGTGTAGCCGGCCTCGACCAGCGCGTCCGCCCCGCCGTCCACGCCGATGAGCACCGGCTTGAACTCCCGGATGTACGGGCGCAGCACGTCCAGGTCGGCCTTGTAGTCGTAGCCACGGACCACGATGAGGCAGTGCCGCCCCTGGATCTCGGTGCGGATGTCCGGCACGCCGACGCCGTCGAGGAGCAGGTCCCGCTCCTGCTTCAGGTAGTCCATGGTGTTGGCGGCGAACGCCTCCAACTGGACCGAGAGCCCCTCCCGGGCGTCGGCCATGGCCTTCGCCACGGACTCCGCGTCCTGGAGGGCGCCGTGCGCCACCGGCTCCTCGCCGACGTAGACGGTGTTGCCCTCGATCCGGACGGTGTCGCCCTCGCGGATCTGCTCGAAGACGCCCTCCCCCAGGTCGTCCAGGAGCGGGATGCCGGCGCTGATCAGCACCTCCGGCCCCAGGTTGGGGTAGCGACCGGACACCGACGGCTTGGCGTTGAGCACGGCGGCGACACCGACCGCGACGAGCGAGTCGGCGGCGACCCGGTCCAGGTCGACGTGGTCGATGACCGCGATGTCACCGGGGCGGAGCCGCCCGACCAGGCGTTTGGTCCGGCGGTCGAGGCGCGCGGTGCCGACGATCCGGCCCGGCTCCGCGGGCCGCGTCCGGCGCAACGTGGGTAGACGCATCGTGACCATCCTGGCATGTGAGGCAGGCATCTCCGGCGCGACATGCCTGAGCAGGGCCGCCTGTCCAGGGAAGCACACTACGGCGCAGGTCGGTGTGCCTGTGGTCACAATCCGCCCGGCGCTACCCCCGCCGCTCCCGCGTCGCCACGGCCAGCAGCTCCTCCGCGTGCGCGATACCCAGATCGGAATCGGGCAAACCCGCGAGCATCCGGGCCAGCTCGCGGGCACGCTCCGTGTCCTCCACGACGCGGACCCCGCTCGTGGTGACCGCGCCGCCGGTGTCCTTCGCCACCACCAGGTGCCGGTCGGCGAACGCGGCGACCTGCGGCAGGTGGGTGACCACCAGCACCTGGTGGCTGCGGGCCAGCCGGGCCAGCCGCCGGCCGATCTCGACCGCCGCCCGGCCGCCGACCCCGGCGTCCACCTCGTCGAAGACCAGCGTGGGCGGCCCGCCCGAGCCGGCGAAGACCACCTCGATGGCGAGCATCACCCGGGACAGCTCGCCGCCGGAGGCGCCCCGCTGCAACGGCAGCGACGGCGCGCCCGGGTGGGCGAGCAGCCGCAACTCCACCTCGTCGCCGCCGTCCGGCCCGACGCCGACCTCGACGCCGTTGACCGGCAGGCTCGGCTCGGACCGCCCGGCCGGGCGGGGCAGCACGACCACCTCGACGCGCGCGTGCGGCATGGCCAGGCCGGCCAGCTCCTCGGTGACCTGCGTGGCGAACCGCCCCGCCGCCTCCTGTCGGGACGCCGACACCCGGCCCGCCAGGTCGGCGACCTCACCGGCCAGCCGGGACGCCTCCCGGTTCAGCTCGTCGAGCAGGTCGTCCGAGGTGTCCAGGTCGGACAGCCGCGTCCGGGCCCGCTCCGCCCAGGCGATCACCCCGTCGACGTCGTCGGCGTACTTGCGGGTGAGCGCGCGCAGCGCCGCCCGCCGCTCGTAGACCACCTGCAACCGCGCCGGGTCGGCGTCCAGCCCCGCCAGGTACGCCGACAGCTCGGCGGAGACGTCCGCGACCAGGGTCGCCGCCTCCTCCAGACGCGTCGCCAACTCCCCGAGCGCGGGATCGGTGCCGGCCTGCGCCTCCAGGGTGCGGCGGGCGGTGCCGAGCAGGGTGGTCGCATCCGGGGTGTCGTCGGCGGCCTCCACGCCGCCGGCCACGCAGTGCTGGGCGAGCTGCGCCGCCGTCCGCAGGCCCTCGGCGTGCTCCAGGCGCTGCGCCTCCGCCTTCAGCTCGTCGTCCTCCCCCGGCTGCGGGTCGACCCGGGTGATCTCGTCCAGGCCGAGGCGCAGCAGGTCGGCCTCCTGGTTGCGCTCACGCGCGTTGCGCCGCCGGTCGGCCAGGTCGTCGACCACCGACCGCCACCGGGTGTACGCCTCACGCAACGCGTCGAGCAGCTTCTCGTGCTCCGCGCCGGCGAACCGGTCCAGCGCGGCGCGCTGCTCGCCCGGGCGCAGCAGCCTCAGCTGGTCGGACTGGCCGTGCACGGCGAGCACCTGCTCGCCCACCTCGGCGAGCATCGACACCGGCATGCTGCGGCCACCCAGATGGGCGCGGGAGCGCCCCTCCACCGTCACCGTGCGGCTGAGCAGCACCGAGCCGTCCTCGTCCGGCTCGCCGCCGGCGTCGGTGATCCGGGCGTGCACGGTGTCGGCGACCTTGCCGGCCAGCCGCAGCCGGCCCTCGACCGCCGCGCGGCCGGGGTCGGCCCGGACCCGGCCGGCGTCGGCCCGCCCGCCGAAGAGCAGACCGAGACCGGTGACCACCATCGTCTTGCCCGCGCCGGTCTCGCCGGTGATGACGTTCATGCCGCCGGTCAGCGGCAGCGTCGTGTCCTCGATGACGCCCAGCCCGGTGATGCGCAGCTCTTCCAGCACAGCACCCGACAGTAGACGCGGGCCCCGACAGTTGACCAGCCGGCGACACCGGGTGAGAGCCCGGCGGGCGGGGTCGTACAGTTCTGCCCCGTGCTGGACGTGATCGGTCTGACCCCGGACGAGGAGCAGCTCTACCGCTGTCTCGTCCAGCTCACCACCGCCCGGGTGGGCGAGCTGGTCGAACGGCTGCGCCGGCCACGCGCCGAGGTCCTCGCGCAGCTCGACGCGCTGCGCGACAAGGGCCTGGTGCTGCCGACCGGGCCGCAGCCGGACGCGCCGCTGCGGCCGCTGGCGCCGGACGTACCGCTCGGCGAGGCGCTGCTGCGCCGGCAGGAGGCCCTGGAGTCGGCCCGCGCCGCGGTCACCCAACTGACCGAGGAGTACCGGGCCGGGATGCGGCGGCACGACGCCGACCACCTGGTGGAGGTGGTCACCGGCGCGCGGGTGCTTCGCGAGCGGCTGCGCGACCTGCAGAACAATGCCCGGGTCGAGGTGCTCTGGTTCTGCCGGGCGAACCCCATCGCGATGCCGGGCCAGGAGAACGCCGAGGAGTTCGACGCCCTGGCCCGCGGCGTCCGCTACCGGGCCATCTACGAACGGGCGATGCTTCTCGAACCGGGCGGGCTGGAGGACATCGAGCGGGGCGTACGCGCCGGCGAGCACGCCCGCGTCCTCGACCGGCTCCCGGTCCGGCTGGCCATCGTGGACGGCCGGACGGCGATCTGTCCCCTGGTGCCGGAGCGCGGCGACGGCGAGCCGACCGCCGCGGTCATCGGCCGCAGTCAACTCCTCGACGCCCTGCTCGCCCTCTTCGAGAGCCACTGGCTCATGGCGACGCCACTCAACTCGTCCACCCCGGCGCCGCCGTCCGGAGTGGACGGCTACCGGCCGGGGGCCGACGAGGCACGGCTGCTGTCGCTCTTCGTGGCCGGCGTGCCCGACAAGTCCATCGCGTCCCAGCTCGGCGTGAGCCGCCGTACCGTGCAGCGGCGGCTCGCCGACCTGATGGCGGTCGCCGGGGTGGACACCCGTCCCGGACTGGCCTTCCAGGCCGCCCGGCTGGGCTGGATCTGATCCTTCCGGCATCCCGTCACCGGCCGCGCCGCCGCCGGCCCGCCACCCGAAGGCGTGCCGACGGCGGCCCCGGCCGCGGCCCGGCCCGGTCGCCCACCACTGCTGGCGGGCAGCCGGGCGGGCCGCCGGGGACGTCCGCGCGGTCAGGGGGGATCGACCCGCGCGGACGCCGGCTCAGCGCAGCCCGTACGCGTCGATCACGGTCTGGTCGACGACGTTGCCGGCGCGGTCGGCGGCGTGCACCCGCAGCGACACCGCTCCCTTGCCGGCGGGCAGCTGCGCGGTGTACCGGGTGCCGGAGCCGCGCACCGGCACCGACCGCCACGTCGCGCCGGAGTCGAACGACACCTCCACCCGCAGGCTGGTGCCCTTCGGGGCGGGTACGCCGGCCGGCTGGCGCAGCGTCAGGCCGAGCTTGTGCCCGTGCCGGCCGGACACCTCGCCACGCAGATCGGCCGGGACCTGGTAGTCGACCTGGAGCAGCGGCAGCGGCCGCGCGGCGTCACCGGTAGGGCGGGCCGAGGTGAACTCCCAGGCCGTCTCGGTCCGGGTGGCCCAGCGCCACTCCTCCGAGGAGCGCCGCGTGGTCAGGTCGAGCCGGTAGCGAGCCGGTCCCGCGGTGGTCGCCACCGGCGTCCAGCCGCCGGAGAGGTCGGCGATCGGCCGCCCGTCCCGGCTGAGCCGGCGCTCGACGGTGTCCTGCTCCTCGCCGAACCCGGCCGGGCTGTAGTGGCCGTCGGCGTCGACGAACTCGGCCACCCGCAGGTCCAGCGTGTCTCCGGTACGCGCCGGCACCGGCAACCCGCCGCCGGCCGGCACCGCCGGGCGCACCACCGGAGCGTGCCAGGTCTCGGTGATCCGGTCATCGGCGGCGTACCGCCGGGGCTGCTGGCTGGCGCCCCCGGTCAGCCGGCCCCAGGACCAGGGGAGCCGGTGCAGCACCCGCTGCTGCCACCAGTTGTCCCCGGCGCTGACGAACTCCTGCCGCGTGGTGCCGGTACGCACCAGCCGCTTTTCGTCCATCCAGGAGTACTGCTGCCAGGGCCGCCAGCCGAACCGCTGCTCGCCGGCCCAGTCGAACCCGCCGGTGTCGGCGTAACGGGCAATCACCTCGGCGGTGTTGTCCGCGGTCACCCGGTGCACGACGCGATCCGGGACCCGCCCCTTCGACACCTGCCACACGTCGTACAGGTAGGGGCTGTTCGGGGTCAGCGTCAGTTCCAGCGTCACGCGTCCGGCCTTCGCCGCCGCGATCATCCGCTGCCCGTCGTCGTAGGCGACCACCATCGACGGAATCGGAAGGCGGTCCCCGTCGGGAGCCCAGACCGTCCACGCGCTCCAATCCGCCGGGCGGACGATGAGCACCATCGCGGCGCCCGCCGCGGCGGCATCGGCGACCAGCTGATCCTCCGCAACGTGTGCGGGGTCACCGGCGACCAGCGCGGCCGCACCTCGGACCCCGGCTCGGGACAGCTCGGCGGCGCTGCCGTCGCCCGCCCACACCAGCGGCAGCTTCCGCCGGCCGTCCGGAGCCGGCGACTGGTGCAGCAGGTTGATGTCCAGCGGACCGGAGACGTTGCTGACCTCGGCGTCCACCAGGGGGGCGACCAACTGCCACCGCGAGGAGAACTCGAACTGGCCCTGCCGCACCGCCCGGGTCGGCGTGACGTTCACCTGCTGCACCGTGCTGAACGTCATCACGCCGTGGTCGACCTGCCGGCCGTTGCCGAAGACCCGGTGCTCGTAGAAGCTGATCACCGCCCGCTGCTCGGTCGGCTTCGGCGTCTCGATCCGCACCGGGGTGCCCTTGCGCGGGTCGAGCACCACGGTCATGTCCCGGTCGACCATCAGCTCCGGGTCGGTGACCAACGTGACCTGCTCGTCCAGTGGAGCGCCGTGCTCGATCAGCCCCTCGAGCAGGTACGGGCCCTCCTCGATCTGCACCTGCCACTCCATCCCGGGGAAGAGGAAGAAGAGCCGGTCGGACTCGGGGTGCTCGCCGAACAGGGTCACCACGGGTGCCGCGCCGGGCTGCCCCTGCATGTCCAGCGCCTTCACGGTGACGACGTGCTGCGGGCCGCTGAGGGTGAGCCCGACGGCGGTACGCACCGTGACGCCGTCCGCGCCGGTGGCCGCCAGCCAGCCGCCGTGCGGGCCGCGGTCCAGCTTCGCCGGGTCGGCGCGTAGCGGCACGGCCACGCTGCCGCCGGCCGGCACGGTCACCTCGGCCGAACCGACGGTGACCCCGTCCGGCTCGGCCGCGCCGCTGTCCAGGTTGCGCAGGTCGAGGGCCAGCCGAAGGGTCTGCGGTGCCGTGGTGCCGTTGGTGTAGGTCACCGTCCGCTCCACCGCCGCGCCTCCGGAGACCACCCGGGCGAAGTCGGCGGTGGCCGAGCCGTACACCCGCTGGCCGAGCGCCCGGGCCACGTCGACCCGGCCGCCGCCCTGCTCGAAGACGGTCAGCTCCGGGTTCGCCTTCGTCGTGCTGACCAGCGCGTCCTTGAGCTTGCCGGCGGTCCAGTCGGGGTGCTCCTGGGCGAGGATCGCGGCCGCGCCGGCGATGTGCGGGGTCGCCATCGAGGTACCGGACGCCCGGGTGTAGGCGTCGTCCACCGGCGTCCCCATGGCGGTACCAGTGGCCCGGGCGGCAACGATGCCGACGCCCGGCGCGGTGATCTCCGGCTTCAGGCCGTTGTCGCCGAGCCGCGGCCCACGGCTGGAGAAGTCCGCCAGGTTGTCGTCGCGGTCAACCGCACCGACGGTCAGCGCGGCGGCGGCCGCGCCCGGCGCGCCGACGCTGCGCGGCGCGCCCTCGTTGCCGGCGGCCACCACGAACAGCGCGCCGGTCTCGGCGGTCAGATCGTTGAGCGCCTGGCTCATCGGGTCGGTGCCGTCGGTCGCGGAGCCACCGAGGCTCATGTTGACGACCTTCGCGCCGGAGCGGGCGGCCCACTCCATGCCCGCGATGATCCCCGAGGCGTAGCCGCTGCCCCCGTCGTCGAGCACCTTGCCGACCAGCAGGCGGGCACCGGGGGCGACGCCCTTGCGCAGTCCCTCCGAGGCGGCGCCGCTGCCGGCGATGGTGGCGGCGACGTGGGTGCCGTGGCCGTGCCCGTCCCGAGGGCTGCCGCTGCCGGAGAAGTCCTGCGCGTCGGCGATCCGGCCGGCCAGATCGGGGTGGGCAGCGTCGACGCCGGTGTCGAGCACCGCCACCGTGACGCCGCTGCCGTCCCGACCGGCCGCCCAGGCCGCCGGGGTGCCGATCTGCGCCACGCTGTGCTCCAGCGCCGGGCGGACCCGCTCGTCCAGCCAGACGCGGGCGATCCCGCCGCCGAGCCGGGGCGTGCCGGCAGCGGTCCGAGCCTCCGGCGTGCCGCGCAGGGTGGTCCACAGGCCGCCGAGGTCGCCCTTGCCGACGCGCAGCGCGGCGCCGTTGATGCTCTCCAGCGGCCGGGCGTCGGTGGCACCCGTGAGCGGCCGAACCCGGCCGGCGGCGTTCTCCTGGTAGCGCACGATCAACGGCAGGGCGCCCTGCGCCGCGTCGCCGTACCCGTCGGCGAGCAGTTCCTGCACGTCGAACAGATCGGGATCGAGGGTGCCGGAGGCGACGTACGGCACGACGTCGCTCGGCAGCACCCGCAGCCCACCGTCGGCCTCGATCGTGTGGAAGGTGATCCGCTCCCGGCCGGGGCCGGGGCGGACGGTCGCGGCGACCCGGCCGGGTGCGGCCGGGACGAGGTCCACCTGGTCGCCGGTGATCAGGGTGATCCGGGCGGCAGTGGTGCCCGGGGTGGTCGTGCCCGGGCTCGGGCCGGTGGGCCGGGCGGGCGGGTCGGCGGACGCCGGTGCGGCGAGGCCGACCACCAGCGCCCCGGCCGCGCCGGCGGTGAGCCAGCGTGGGGGCCAGTGCATGCGATGCGCTCCTCTACTCCAGGGCCGGTCTCCGGGAGATCGACCGCTCGGAGTCTGCGACGGAGCGCGTGGGGTGGTCACTAGGTGCGGCACGCCGCACCGGCGACATGTCGCCAGGTGGACATCCCGCGGCTGCCCACCGGACCACAGGTGTCCGGCGGGTTACCACCGGTTGCGCCGCGCCCGCTACCGGGCGCGAACACCGACGGCGGCCGGGCGAAGCCCCGGGAGGACGCGTCAGCGGCGGGCCGGAGCGCCGCCCGGAAGCGTCAGCGGCGGTTGCCCCGCCAGCCGTGCACCGGCAGGTCGAACTTGGCCACCAGCCGGTCGGTGAACGGCCGGGCCTTCAGCCGCACGATCCGCACCGGCAGGCCGCCCCGGCGCACCGTCACCCGCGCGCCCGGCGGCAGGTCGTAGACCCGCCGCCCGTCGCAGCACAGCACGGCCAGGGTGGTGAACGGGTCGACGGTGATGACGAACGTGGAGGTGGGCGCGGTCACCAGCGGCCGGCTGAACAGCGCGTGCGCGCTGATCGGCACCAGCAGCAGAGCCTCGACCTCCGGCCAGACCACCGGGCCGCCGCCGGAGAACGCGTACGCCGTCGAGCCGGTGGGCGTGGCGCAGACGACGCCGTCGCAGCCGTACCGGGACAGCGGCCGCCCGTCGACGTCGACGAGGAGTTCGAGCATCTGGGCCCGCTCCCCCTTCTCGACGCTGATCTCGTTGAGCGCCCAGGACTCGATCGTCGGGCCGCCGTCGAACTCGGCGGTCACGTCCAGCGTCAGCCGTTCGTCCACCGTGTAGTTGCGGCCGACGACGTCGCGGACCGCGGAGTCGAGGTCGTCGATCTCGGCCTCGGCGAGGAAACCGACCTTGCCCAGGTTGATGCCGAGCAGCGGAACCTTCGCCGGCCGGGCCAGTTCGGCCGCCCGCAGGAAGGTGCCGTCCCCGCCGAGCGCGAAGACGATCTCGGCGCCCTCGGCGGCCTCCGGGCCGGTCACCGGCACGACGCCGGGCAGGTCCAGGTCGTCGGCCTCCTCGGCGACCACCCGGACGACGAAGCCGGCCGCGATGAGGTCGGCGGCGACCGCCCGGGCGTGCTCGGTGCTGCGCCGGCGCCCGGTGTGCGTCACCAGCAGTGCGGTCCGGCTCACCGCGCCGGCCGTCCCGTGGGCACCACGCGGTCGGCGTTTCCGCGCGCCACGGGGCTCGCCTGCTCGCTCACCCGGCCACCTCCTCCGTCGCCGTGTCCGGCAGGTCGCCGGACGCCGGGCCCCCCGGCCCGGCCGTCACCACGGCACGCACCCGCTCCGGATCGGCGGTGGGCGCGCCCCGGCGTAACCATACGAAGAACTCGACGTTGCCGCTCGGCCCCGGCAGTGGACTGGCGCACACGTCGGCGAGGCCGAGACCGAGACCCGCCGCCGCGGCGGCCACGTCCAGCACCGCCTCGACCCGCAGTTCCGGCTCGCGGACGACGCCACCGGCGCCGACCCGATCCTTGCCGACCTCGAACTGCGGCTTGACCATGAGCGCGAGGTCGCCGTCGGGCCGGGTGCAGGCGGCGAGCGCCGGCAGCACCAGCCGAAGGGAGATGAAGGACAGGTCGGCGACGGTCAGGTCGACCGGCCCGCCGATCGCCTCCGGGGTGAGCGTACGGACGTTGGTGCGCTCGAACACGTGAACCCGCTGGTCGGTACGGAGCGACCAGGCGAGCTGCCCGTACCCGACGTCGACGGCCGCCACCTCGGCCGCCCCGGCGCGCAGCAGCACGTCGGTGAAGCCGCCCGTGGAGGCGCCCGCGTCGAGGCAGCGCCGGCCGGCCACGGTCAGCCCGCCGGTACCGAAGGCCGCCAGGGCGCCGGCGAGCTTGTGCCCGCCGCGGGAGACGTACTCCGAGCCCGGATCCGCACCGGTGACCAGCAGCGGGTCGGCGGGGTCGACCATCGCGGCGGGCTTGCGGGCCGGCACCCCGCGCAGCTGGACCCGGCCGGCCTCCACCAGCGCGGCGGCCTGCTCGCGCGAGCGGGCCAGACCGCGGCGGACGAGTTCGGCGTCCAGCCGTGTACGACGTGCCATGGGTGGTTCTCCGGCTCCTCAGGACTGGTCGATGCTGGCGAGGGTCTCCCGCAGCGTCTCGTAGGCCGCCTCGTACTGCGCGATCTGGTCGGCCGGCGGAAGCCCGGCGGCGTTGACCATCGCCTGCACGGCGGCGTCGACGGCCGGGTGCCGTACCTCCTCGTCGTCCCCGACGGGCACGGCGGGCGGCCCGGGCCGGTGGCCGGCGGGCGGCCCGGGCCGGTGGCCAGCGGGCGGTCCGGGCCGCGGGCCCGGCTGCGGTCCGCCGCCGCCCGGTCGACCCCCCAGGGGTACGCCGGACGCCGACGCACCGGGCGGCGGGCCGGGGCGGGCCGGGCCGGTCACGACCGGCTCCCGGGGCGGCGGGTGACGGGGGCGCCGCTCATGCCGCACCGCCCGGCTGCTGCCTGCGCGGCGCCTTCTTCGCCGGCTGCGGGGCGGGCGGCTCGCCGGTGGGCGTCAGGTCGGCGGACGGCCGGGTGGCCACCGCCTTCTTCGCGACGGCCTTCTTCGCCACCGCCTTCTTCGCGACGGCCTTCTTGGCCACCGCCTTCTTCGCGACAGCCTTCTTGGCCATGACCTCCCTCGCCGGGGCCGGCCCGGGCGCCGCGTCCCTGCCGGGGGTGGCGGGCGTCGTGGTGGGCGCGGCGGCCGAGGGCGGCGTGGCGGGCTCGGCGGCACCGGGTGCCGCACGCTCGGCCGGTCCGCCGGCGGCCGGCGCGACCGGGCCTGGACCGCCGACGGCGGCGCCCGTGCCGGCGGCCGTGGCGACCGGGCCGGTACGGGCCTCGCGGAGCTGCCGTTCCAGCTCGTGCACGCGGCGGGTCAGCTCGGCCACCTCGTCGGCGGTGGCGAGCCCGACGGCCCCGAGCGCCCGGTCCACCTCGAACCGGACCAGCTTGGTCAACGCCTCCCGGTTGGCCGCGCTGGTCGACATCAGCTCCTCGGCGAGCGCCTGCAACTGGGTGGCCGTCGCGCCGCCCGTGCCGACGAGCCGGCGGACCGCCTCCTGTGCCTTCTTCCGGGGCGCCTCCGTCAGGCCCATGGCCAGCTCGAGGTAGGCGCGCCACGCGTCCTGCATGCCTGAGTCCTTCCGCGGGGCGGGGGTGTGCGGTCCTCACGCTACCGGGCCCGGCCGAACCCGCCGTGCGGTACGGTGCCGGGGAGTGCGTGGCGCAGGCGTGAGGGGGCGATGGTGGCCAGCGTGGACGAGTGCCGGCAGGCGTTGCAGGATCTCGCCGCCCGGCTCGACCGCAACGCCGAGGCGGTGCGGGAACGGGTCGACCTGGACCGCACGCTCGCCTGCCGGATCACCGACCTGGACACCGCGTTCCACGGCCGGATCAGCGGCGGCCGCCTGGTGGACCTCGCCGACGGCGACGACCCGAAGGCCAAGATCGCGATGAGCGCCACCAGCGACGACCTGCTCGCCCTCGTCCGCGGCGAGCTGGACGTGACCCGCGCGGTGGCGTCCCGGCGGGTCTCGATCAAGGCGAACCCGTTCGACCTGATGAAGCTGCGTAAGCTGCTCTGACCGCGGGCGGTCGCCCCGGGTCAATCGGCGAGCAGACCCAGCGCCGCGAGCGCCAGGTCGGCCTCGGGCGACGTGGCCCGCACCGACACCGGTTCCGCCGCCGACCACGCCGCCGCGCAGAGCGCCGGCAGCGCGTCCAGCGGGCGTCCCGCACCGGAGAGCTCCACCCGCCCGTCGCGCACCGTCGCCGACCAGCCCGCGGCCTCCGCCGGGCCGGGCACCCGCACCGCGGCCGCCGGGTCGAAGAGCCCGGCCAGGTCCTCCGACACGTACGTCGGCCGCCGCTCGGGAACGGCGGCCAGCAGCTCGGCCACGCCGCTGACACCGGTGAGTACGAGCAGACTGTCCAGGCCGGCCCGGACGGCGCCCTCGATGTCGGTGTCCAGCCGGTCGCCCACGACCAGCGTCCGGCCGGTGCGGGCGCGGCGGGCGGCGGTGGCGAACAGTTGCGGCTCCGGCTTGCCCACGACCACGTCCGGGTCGCGGTTGAGCGCCGTGCGCAGCGCGGCCACCAGGGCGCCGTTGCCGGGCAGCGGGCCACGGCCGCTGGGCAGGGTCCGGTCGGTGTTGGTGGCGATCCAGGTCGCGCCGCCCCGGATCGCGACCGCGGCTTCGGCGAGGTCGCTCCAGCCGACCTGCGGCCCGTACCCCTGGACGACCGCGACCGGCGACTCCTCGACCCGGCTGACCGGGGTGAGCCCGGCGGCGCGGACCTCGGCGCGCAGCGCCTCGGCGCCGACCACCAGGACCGGCGCCGCCGCCGGGTACCGGTCGCGGAGCAGTTCCGCGGCGGCGGCCGCGGACGTCAGGACCTCCTCCGCCCGGGCGGCGACGCCCATGCCGGTGAGCAGGTCGGCGACCTCGCTCGACCGGCGGGAGGCGTTGTTCGTCGCGTACGCGACCGCCCGCCCCTCGGCGTGCAGCCGGCCGACCGCCTCGACCGCGCCGGGGATCGGCTGGTCGATCAGGTAGATCACGCCGTCCAGGTCGAAGACGACCAGGCTGTACCCGTCGACCAGCCGCCCGTCGGTCATCGCCGGTCGGCGCCCGGCTCGTCGCGCCGGGCCTCGTCGACGTCGGCCGCGCCGATGTCCGACGCGCCCCCGAGGTGGCGCGCCTCGGTGTCGGTGAGCTCGTCCTCGGCCAGGTCGTCGGCGACCGCACCGGCGTCCGGCACCGCCGTCCCCGCGCCGGCCGCCGGCACCTCGACGTCGGCGTCACCGGCCTCGGCGTCACCGGCGTCGGCGTCACCGGCGTCGGTGTCGCGGCCGGCGTCGTCGGCGGTGTGGTCCTCGGCGTCGGCCGCCCGACGGTCGCCTGCGGCGGCGTCGGCGCCGGTCGCCGGCTCGACGTCGCCCCCACCGGTGAGGTCGGCGTCCGGCTCCGCCGGAACCGCCCCCGGCGCGCCGGGCCCGGCGGCGAAGTCGTCGGCCTCGTCCTCGTCGTCGCCCTCGATCACCACACCGTCGAGTTCCAGCAGGCGCTCGGCCGCGTCGGTCTCGCCGTCGGTGTCGACCTCCGCCGCGCGGGAGAACCACTCGCGGGCCTCCTCGCGGCGGCCCACCGCGAGCAACGCGTCGGCGTACGCGTACCGCAGCCGGGACGTCCACGGCTCGGCCGCGTCACTCGTCAGCTCCGGAACCTGGAGCATCGCCACCGCCGCGTCCTTCTGGCCCAGGTCACCGCGGGCTCCGGCGGCCACGATCAGCAGCTCGATCGCCACGGCCTGGTCCAGCTTGGCCCGGTCCGCGCCCCGGAACAGGTCGACGGCCCGCTCCGGGCGGCCCAGGGCCCGCTCGCAGTCCGCGAGGACGGCGAGGTGGCTCTGGAGGCCGGTCATCCGGTGGTACGTCCGCAGCTCGGCCACCGCCGTCTGCCACTCCCCCGCGTGGTACGCGGCCAGCCCGACCGCCTCCCGGACAGCGGCGATACGCGAAGCGATCCGGCGGGCCGCCAGGGCGTGCGCCAGCGCCTCGGCCGGGTCCTCGTCGATCAGCTGACCGGTGGCGACCAGGTGCCGGGCGACCTTCTCCGCCACGCCCTTGGCCAGGGAGAGCAGTTCCGCCCGGACGTCCTTGTCCAGGTCGGTCGCGACGATCTCGTCGGACAGTACCGGCGCGGCCGGCGCCTCGGGCCCGGTCTCGGCCTCGGGCCGCTCCCGGCGGTCACCCCGGAAGCCACCCTCACGGTCACCGCCCCGATAGCCACCCTCACGGCGCTCGCCACCGCGGAAGCCACCCTCACGGTCACCGCCCCGGAAACCACCCTCACGGCGCTCGCCGCCCCGGAAGCCACCCTCACGGCGCTCGCCGCCCCGGAAGCCACCCTCACGGCGCTCGCCGCCCCGGAAGCCACCCTCACGGCGCTCGCCACCGCGGAAGCCACCCTCACGGCGCTCGCCGCCCCGGAAGCCACCTTCACGCCGGTCACCGCCGCGGAAGCCACCCTCACGGCGCTCGCCACCGCGGAAGCCACCCTCACGGTCACCGCCCCGGGAGCCACCCTCACGGTCACCACGGAAGCCACCCTCACGGCGCTCACCGCCCTGGAAGCCACCCTCACGGCGCTCACCGCCCCGAGCGCCCTCACGGTCACTGCGGAAGCCACCCTCACGGTCACCGCGGAAGCCACCCTCGCGGCGCTCACCACTGCGGAAGCCACCCTCGCGGCGCTCACCACTGCGGAAGCCACCCTCGCGGCGCTCACCACTGCGGAAGCCACCTTCACGGCGCTCACCACCGCGGAAGCCGCCCTCGCGGCGGTCACCGCCCCGGAAGCCACCCTCACGGCGCTCACCACTGCGGAAGCCACCTTCACGGCGCTCACCACCGCGGAAGCCACCCTCGCGGCGGTCACCGCCCCGGAAGCCACCCTCACGGCGCTCGCCGCCCCGGGCGCCCTCACGGTCACTGCGGAAGCCACCCTCACGGGAGCCGTACCGGTAGCCCTCCTCGCGGCGGAAGCCCTGGTCGGGGCCGCGGAATCCCTGGCGGTCGCCACCACGGGCGCCGCCCTCGCGGCGGTCGCCGCGGAAGCCCTCGCCGCGGTCCCGGAAGCCGCCCTGCCGCTCGTCGTCGCGGGACCGGAACTCGCCCCGGCGGTCGCCGCCGCGCTCGCCGCCGCGGTCGTCGCGGTACGACGGGCGGTCGCTCCGGCGCGGGGTGCCGTCGCGGCCGGCCGGACGGTCTTCGTATCGACGCGGGCGATCGCCGCCGTGCGGTCCTGAGCTCACAGGTTCATCCTTCCTGATTGCGCCACTGGGGCGCCACGCAGTCGAGGGCCGACCCGGATGGGGCGGCCCTCGACTGGAAGATTGTCCGGCGGTGTCCTACTCTCCCACACCCTCCCGAGTGCAGTACCATCGGCGCTGGAGGGCTTAGCTTCCGGGTTCGGAATGTTACCGGGCGTT
>NZ_JBEYSU010000035.1:0-61954 GCF_040704235.1 Micromonospora sp. NPDC047707 | reverse complement strand
TCAAAGATCGAGCGAGCTGGGCGATGGCCCGACGGTCACCGGTGCACTCGAACCAACATCAGCTCGAGTGAGACAAGGGTGCACCAATGAGCGGGCCGGACGGGCTGGTGATCCGCGACCTGCGGGTCAGCTTCGACGGTTTCACCGCCGTCGACGGGGTGAGCCTGGAGGTACCGCCCGGGGACATCCGGTTCCTCATCGGTCCCAACGGGGCCGGCAAGACCACCCTGGTCGACGCGGTCACCGGGCTGGCTCGGGCCACCGGCTCGGTGCGCTTCGGCGTACACGAGCTGCTCGGCCGGCCGGTACACCGGATCAGCCGCCTCGGGGTGGGTCGGACCTTCCAGACCGCGTCGGTCTTCGAGGAGCTGTCCGTCCTGCAGAACCTCGACATCGCGGCCGGAGCGCGGCGGAGCTGGGCGACGCTGGCCCGGCGGCGGCGCGGGGTGCCGGACGAGGTGGCCGCGGCGCTGGACACCGTCGGGTTGGCCGGGCACGTCGACCGGCTCGCCGGCACCCTCGCCCACGGCCAGAAGCAGTGGCTGGAGATCGGGATGCTGCTGATGCAGGACGCGAAGTTGCTGCTCCTGGACGAACCGGTCGCCGGGATGAGCCACGAGGAGCGCGACGCCACCGGCGCGCTGCTGGAGACGGTGAGCCGCGACCGCACGGTGGTGGTGATCGAGCACGACATGGACTTCCTGCGCCGCTTCGCCCGGACAGTCACCGTGCTGCACGCCGGCCGGGTGCTCAGCGAGGGCACCGTGGCGCAGGTGCAGGCCGACCCCCGGGTACAGGAGGTCTACCTCGGCCACCCGGTCGACAGCGGTTCGAGCGGAGGTGAGGCGTGATGCTGGCACTGTGCGGGGTGTCCGCCGGGTACGGCCACAGCCGGGTGCTGCACGGCGTCGACCTGGCGGTGCCCACCGACGGCGTGGTCGCCGTGCTCGGTCACAACGGGGCCGGCAAGAGCACCCTGCTGCGGGTGGCCGCCGGGCTGCTGCGTCCGCACGCCGGCACAGTCGAGCTGGACGGCGAGGACGTCACCCGGCTCGCCCCGCACCGGCGGGTGGCGCGCGGGCTGGCGTACGTGCCGCAGGGGCAGCAGTGCTTCCCGCACCTGACGGCGGGGGAGAACCTGCGACTGGTGGCCGACGGGCGGCGCGACGGCGCGGCAGCCACCGCCGACGCGCTGGACCTCTTCCCGGCGTTGCGGCCGCTGCTGCGGCGACGCGCCGGCCTGCTCTCCGGCGGGCAGCGGCAGCAGCTCGCCCTGGCCCGGGCCCTGATCACCCGGCCCCGGCTGCTGATGCTCGACGAGCCGACCGAGGGCATCCAGCCGTCCGTGGTGACCGAGATCCAGGACCGGATCGTCGGGCTCACCCGGCAGGCCGGCATCAGTGTGCTGCTCGTCGAGCAGCACCTGGGCTTCGCGCTGCGGGTGGCCGACCGCTACCACGTGCTGGAATCCGGTCGGGTGACGTCGGCCGGCGACGCCGGCGCCGGCGCGGGCGCCGCGGTCCGGGCCGCCCTGGCGGTGTGAGGGCACGGGTGTCGGGTCGCCCTCCGTGAGGTGCTCGTATCCTTTCGGCGAACCCCTTCGGAACGCGCCGGCCCGGGCCGGCGCGCCCCGGCACCGGCTTCGCGGACGAAAGGACACGGTGTGAGCACCGAGACGTTGGAGTTCCAGGCCGAGGCCCGTCAGCTGCTCCAGCTGATGGTCCACTCGATCTACTCGAACAAGGACGTCTTCCTGCGGGAGCTGATCTCGAACGCGTCGGACGCGCTGGACAAGCTGCGCCTCGCGTCGCTGGTCGACAAGGATCTCCAGGTCGACACGTCCGACCTGCACATCGCCATCGAGGTCGACAAGGCGGCGCGCACCCTGACGGTGCGGGACAACGGCGTCGGCATGTCCCGGGACGAGGTCGTCCAGGTGATCGGCACGATCGCCAAGTCGGGCACCGCCGAGCTGCTGCGCAAGCTGCGCGAGTCGACCGACGCCGGCGCCTCGCAGGAGCTGATCGGCCAGTTCGGCGTCGGCTTCTACGCCGCGTTCATGGTCGCCGACCGGGTCGAGCTGGTCACCCGCCGGGCGGGGGAGACCGGCGGCACCCGCTGGGAGTCGACCGGCGAGGGCACGTACACGATCGCCCCGGTCGAGGACGCGCCGCAGGGCACCGCCGTCACCCTGCACCTCAAGCCGGCCGACACCGACGACAACCTGCACGACTACACCGCCGAGTGGACCATCCGGCAGATCGTCAAGCGGTACTCCGACTTCATCGCCCACCCCATCCGGATGGCCGTCGAGCGGCCCGGCGCGGACGGCGGCGAGCCCACCACCGAGGTGGCCACCCTCAACTCGATGAAGGCGCTGTGGGCGCGGCCCCGCGACGAGGTCGAGCCGGCCGAGTACCACGAGTTCTACAAGCACGTCAGCCACGACTGGGCCGACCCGCTCGAGATCGTGCACATGCGGGGTGAGGGGACCTTCGAGTACGAGGCGCTGCTCTTCCTGCCCTCGCACGCCCCGCTCGACCTGTTCGCCCCGCAGGGCCGGCGCGGCGTGCAGCTCTACGTCAAGCGCGTCTTCATCATGGACGACTGCGAGGCGCTGATGCCGGGGTACCTGCGCTTCGTCAAGGGCGTGGTCGACGCGCACGACCTGTCGCTGAACATCTCCCGGGAGATCCTCCAGCAGGACCGGCAGATCCAGGTCGTCCGTCGTCGCCTGGTGAAGAAGGTCCTCGCCACCGTCAAGGACCTCAAGGCCAACCAGCCGGAGAGGTACCGCACCTTCTGGGCCGAGTTCGGCGCCGCGGTCAAGGAGGGCCTGATCGACGACACGGAGAACCGGGACACCCTCCTGGAGATCCTGTCGGTCGCCTCGACCCACCACGCCGCCGAGCCGACCGACCTCGCCGGCTACGTCGGCCGGATGAAGGACGGCCAGACCGACATCTACTACGCCACCGGCGAGAACCGCGCCACCATCGAGAATTCGCCGCACATGGAGGCGTTCCGCGCCAAGGGCTACGAGGTGCTGCTGCTCACCGACCCGGTCGACGAGGTGTGGGTGGAGCGGGTCGGCGAGTACGACGGGAAGACGCTGCGCTCGATCGCCAAGGGCCAGGTCGACCTGGACACCGAGGAGGAGAAGAAGGAGGCCGAGGCCGAGCGGGAGCGACAGCGCGCCGAGTACGCCGACCTGCTCACCTGGATGAGCGGCGCCCTCGCCGACCAGGTCAAGGAGGTCCGCCTGTCGTCCCGGCTGACCACCTCCCCGGCCTGTGTCGTCGGCGACGCCCACGACCTCACGCCCACGCTGGAGAAGATGTACCGGGCGATGGGCCACGAGGTGCCCCAGGTCAAGCGGATCCTCGAGCTGAACCCGGCCCATCCGCTGGTGAGTGGCCTGCGCAAGGCTCGCGAGCAGGGCGGCACCGAGGAGTCGCTGACCGAGACCGCCGAGCTGCTGTACGGCATGGCGCTGCTCGCCGAGGGCGGGGAAGTGGCCGACCCGTCCCGGTTCACCCGGATCCTCGCCGAGCGCCTCGCGCGTACCCTCTGACCGGCGGCGGGGGCGCCGCGATGGCGGCGTCCCCGGCGTCAGGTCGCGGCGCTCCGCCGGGACGCCATCCACCAGCCGGCCGTCGCCACGACGGCGACGGCGCCGCTGAGCAGGAACGGCGCGACCAGGCCGGCCCGGGCGGCGAGCACGCCCCCGGCGAGGGCCCCGAGGGCCGTGCAGCTGTAGGTGAGCGTGCGGGAGGCGGCCACGACCCGGCCGAGCAGCCCGTCGGGTACGAGCCGCTGCCGGAGCGACAGCGCGGCGACGTTGAGGACGGCGAACGACGCGCTGGTGGTGACCACGACGACGACGGCCGCGACGCGGTTCGGGGCGACGACCAGCAGGACGGGAACGCCGCCGGTGAGCGCCAGCGTCGCCGTCAGGACGTGCCGGTGCCGGAACCGGCGGAGCACCCGGTCGGCGACGAGGGAGCCGGCCAGCCCGCCGGCCGCGCCGGTGGCGAGCAGCAGGCCGAAGCCGAGCGCGCCGAGGCCCAGGCTCTCCCGCGCGTACAGGACGAAGATCGCGAACCAGGCGGTGTCGGCGGCGGCCACCGCCGCGCCGACGACCACCAGCTCCGCAGCATCGGCTGCCGGACGAGCCAGCGCAGCCCGGCCAGGACGCCACCGGTCGTCCCGTCGGCCTTCCCGGCCGGCCGTCGGACCAGCGTCAGCGGCAGGGACAGCACCAGCATGACGGCCAGCGCGAGGGAGGCGCCGTTGGCCGCGAACGGCAGCGCGGCCCCGACGACGAACAGCAGCGCCCCGACCGGCGGGCCGACGAACTCGTTGCCGACGATCTCACCGGCGACCAGGCGGCCGTTCGCCTTCTCCAGGTGCTCGTCGGCCACCAGGCGCGGCACGGCGGTCTGCGCGGCCGTGTCCCGGAGCGTCTCGCCGACGCCGAGCAGGAAGGCGGCGGCCACCACCAGCGCGATCGTCGCCCACCCGGTCGCGACCGCCACGGCCAGCGTGGCCAGGACGACCACGCGGCCGGCGTCGGCGGCGGCGATGACCGCGCGGGCACCCCGGCGGTCGGCCAGTGCGCCGGCGAGCAGACCGGTCACCAGCCAGGGCAGGAACTGTGCGGCGGCCACCGCCGCCACCGCGACCGGGTCGTCGCTCAGCGCGGCGGCCAGCAGCGGGAACGCCGCCACCCGGATGCCGTCACCCAGGTTCGCCAGGGCGGCGGCGGTCCAGAACGTCCAGAAGGGGCGGCCCAACGACCGGTCAGCAGCCATGGCGGTGACTGTACCGGCGCGTCTGGTCCGATCGTCCCGGCCAGCAGCGAGCCGAGCTGGTCGGGCGTCACCAGGTCAGGTCTGGGACGGGCGGCAGCCCGAAGGCCGCGGTCCGCGTGCCCCGGAGGAGGCGTGGACCGGATCGGGCGGCCTCCGTGACCAGCATGGGAATCACGCCGGTTGGGTAACACCGGCGGGCATGAGCACGAGTACGGCGGGGCGCGCCGCAACGCCGACCGGGACCGGCGTCGGCACGGTCGCGGTCGTCGCGCACCGGAAGAAGAGCCTCGGGGGCGGCCTGGACGCCCTGCGCGCCGACCTGATTGCGGCGGGCGTCGACGACCTGATCTGGTACGAGGTGCCGAAGAGCCGCAAGGCGCCGAAGAAGGTGCGCAAGGCGCTGAAGAAGGGTGCCGACCTGGTCTTCGTGTGGGGCGGTGACGGGATGGTGCAGCGCTGCGCCGACACCCTCGCCGGCACCGGCACGCCCATGGCGATCCTGCCCGCCGGCACGGCGAACCTCTTCGCCGCGAACCTGGGCATCCCGGAGAACCTGCCGGAGGCCGTCCGGATCGGTCTGCACGGCCCGCGTCGCGCCCTCGACCTGGGGAAGCTCAACGGCGAACACTTCGCGGTGATGGCCGGCGCCGGCTTCGACGGCGACCTGATCCGGGAGGCCGACCGGAAGCTCAAGGGCCGGCTCGGCCGGATCGCCTACCTGTGGACCGGGCTGCGGCACGTACGGGGCGAACTGGTACCCACCCGGATCACGGTCGATGGCGCCGAGTGGTTCGACGGCGAGGCGAGCTGCGTGCTGTTCGGCAACGTCGGCACGATCACCGGCGGCATCCCGGCGTTCGACGACGCCCGCCCGGACGACGGCGCCCTGCAGGTCGGGGTGTCGACCGCGAACGGTGCGGTCGACTGGGCGCGGACGCTCGGCCGGATGGCGGCCGGCCGCTCCGCGGAGTCGCCGTTCGTGCGCATCACCCGGGGCCGCCGGGTGCAGGTCAGGCTCGCCGCGCCCCGGACGTACGAGCTGGACGGCGGTGCCCGGGGTGCGGTGACGAAGCTCAAGGTCCGCGTGGTGCCCGGCGCGCTGACCGTCTGCTGCCCGGACGCGTCGGAGCGGTGACGTCGCCGGCGGCGGATCGTCGTCGGTGCGGCCGGTGGCCGGCAGCCAGAGCGCAAGGTGCTCGCGCGGCCGGGGGAGCGGACCGGGTGCCCTACCATTCGGGGAGTGTCGACCGTCGATCCCCCAGCCGTGCTCGACACGGTCTGGCAGCAGCAGGGTGTGTGGTCCCGGGCGGCGGACGCGGCGCGGCGACGGATCGTCCGGGGCCGCCGTCTGGTCGCCGCCCTGACCGTGGTCGCCGCCGTGGCCGGCACCGCCGCCGCACAGCTCGGCGGCGTGCACCTGGCGGCGAGCCGGGCGTTGGCCATCATCGCCGCCGCGGCGTTGGGCCTCGTTCCGTTGGCCGCCCGGCCGACGGCCCGTGAGCCGGTGCAGGTCTGGACGCGGCTGCGGTCGGTCGCCGAGTCGCTGAAGGCCGAGGTGCACCGCCACCTCGCCGGGGTCGCCCCGTACCGGGGGCCGGACCGCGACGCGGTGCTGCTGAGCCGCGTGGACGCGATCGTGGACGAGGCGGGTGACCTGGTCGGGCACACGGTCGACGTCGCACCGCGGTCCCGACCCCTGCCGGAGGTGTCGGACGTCCCGTCGTACCTGCTGCGGCGGGTGGACCGGCAGGTCGAGCGGTACTACCTGCCGGAGGCCCGCCGGACGGGCGCCGCAGCCCGCCGGGTCCGGGTGGTCACGACGGGCCTGACCGCGGCCGGCGCGGTGCTCTCCGCGGTGGTCGGCGTGCTCGGGGACGGGCTCGGCCTCGCCGCGTGGGTGGGCGTCGTCGCCACGGTGACGACGGCGGTGGTGGGGTACGGCGCGGCCCAGCAGTACGAGCACCAGCAGATCGAGTACGCGCGCACCGCCGACCAGCTCGTCCGGCTGCTCCGCGCCCGGCGGGACGGGGACGGCTGGGCCGACGACGACGCGGTCGTGGCCGAGGCGGAACGTCTCATCGCACTGTCCAATGAGGTCTGGATGGCGAGAACCCTTGAAGAAGATGGCGTACCGCGCCGCTGAGACTACTCGGCGTGTTGTAGACTCATCGACAGTTGTCTAGGGCCGCCGTCCCGGGTGGCTCCCGCTGACCCACAAGTCCGATGGGGGGACTCACGTGGATCGCAACGCAGGCCGGTCGACGACCACCGCTCCGCTGGCCGATCTCCGGCACACTCCGCTCGGCAAGATTCCGCTCTCCCGCGCCCGCACCGTGGCGCTGCCCGACACCCGCACCGTGGACCAGCCGGCCCGCGTCGATGTCGCAGCCTTCGGCTCTTCGATCTGAGGCCGGTGAGCCCGCGACGCCCGGACGGCCCGCGTCGGCCGTAGCGCTGAGTCAGTTCGTTCTCAAGATCGTCAGCCGGTGCGACCTGTCCTGCGACCACTGCTACGTCTACGAGCATCCCGACCAGTCCTGGCGCCGCCAGCCGCACACCATGGCGCTCACCACGGTGGCCGCCGCCGCCCGGCGCATCGCCGAGCACGCGGTCGCGCACCGGCTCGACGCCGTGCGGGTGGTGCTGCACGGCGGTGAGCCGCTGCTCGCCGGCGCCGCCGGGCTGGCGGCCACCGCCGCCGAGCTGCGCCGCCGGCTCGACCCGGTGACCCGGCTGGACCTGCGCATGCAGTCCAACGGCGTGCTGCTCACCGAGGAGATCGCCGAGGTGCTCGTCACCCACGGCGTCGCGGTCGGCATCTCCCTCGACGGCGACCGGGTCGCCAACGACCGCCACCGCCGGTACGCCTCGGGCGCGAGCAGCCACGCCAAGGTGCTGCGGGCGCTGGCGCTGCTGCGCCGCCCCGAGTTCCGGCCGTGCTACGCCGGGCTGCTCTGCACAGTCGACCTCGCCAACGATCCCGTCGCCGTCTACCGGGCGCTGCTCGCCGAGGACCCGCCGCACATCGACTTCCTCCTGCCGCACGCCAACTGGGAGCGCCCCCCGCCGCGCCCCGCCGGCGTCCCCACCCCGTACGCCGACTGGCTGCTCGCCGTGCACCGGGCCTGGACGGCCGACGGGCGACCGGTGCCGATCCGGCTGCTGGATTCGCTGCTGGCCACCGCCGCCGGCGGCGTCACCCGCACCGAGGCGGTCGGGCTGGCCGCCGCCGACCTGGCGGTCGTCGAGACCGACGGCAGCTACGAGCAGGTCGATTCGCTCAAGTCCGCGTACGACGGTGCGCCGGCCACCGGCCTGGACGTCTTCACCCATCCGGTCGACGTGGTCGCCGCCCACCCGATGGTCGCCGTCCGGCAGGCCGGGCTCGCCGGCCTCTCCGCCACCTGCCGCGCCTGCCCGGTGGTCCGCCAGTGCGGCGGCGGCCTGTTCGCCCACCGGTACCGTCCGGGCACCGGCTTCGACAACCCCTCGGTCTACTGCGCCGACCTGGCCCACCTGATCGAGGGCGTCACCGGCGGCCCACCCTCGCCACCGGCCCGCCCGGCCGGGTCCGCCGCGATGCCGGCGGCATCGGCCGGTCCGGGTGGTCCGGATGCGGCGATGCCGCCGGCATCGAGTCGATCAGCGGCGGGCGACCGCGTCGACCAAGCCGCCGACCGCGCCGACCCGGCCGCCGACCCGGCCGCCGAGCCGGCCGACGACGACGGCGGCGGGCCCGACGTGCTGGCCCCGGAGGTGCTCGACGACCTCGGCACCGGCCACGGCACCGACGCCTCGGTACGCCAGCTCGCCGCCGTCCACCTGGCCAAGACCCGGGCGTTGCTGGTCGCGCTCAGCCCGGCCACGGCCGGGCACCCGGTCGCGGCGGCGGCCTGGGAGCACCTGGTCGACCTGGACGTCACCGCGCCGGGGGCGGTACGGGACGTGTTGGGCCACCCGTTCGTCCGCCGCTGGGCGCACCGGTGTCTGGAACGGCCGGCGCTGGCCGACGTCGCTCGCCTCGCGGCGGTGGCCGCGGCGGCGGCGGTCCGCGCGAATGCCCGCGTCGACCTGGACGTGCCGGTCCGCGACGGCGTGCTCGCCCTGCCCACGCTCGGGGCGCTCGCCCTGCCGGAGCTGCCCGGTCCCGTCCTGCTGACCACGGTGGACGGGGGATTCCGGGTGCGCGGGGCCGGGCGTTCCGTCGACGTCCGGCCCGGCGAGGAGACATCCGTCTGGCGCCCGGTGCGCCGCGCCGGCGCAGCCGACGTGCTGATCGAGGACACCGACCCGTACCGGGACAGCTACCAGGATCTCGTGGTCGCGCCGCGGCTGGCCGCCGACGCCGCCGCCCGGTGGGCCGCCCACCTCACCGCGGCGGTGGGCCGGATCGACGCCGAGGCGCAGGCGTACGCCCCCGGGGTGCGGGCGCTGCTGCGCGCGGTCGTCCCGGCGCGGCCGGACCGGCGGGGCCGCCAGCGCAGCGCCGCCGCCGCGTCCGCCTTCGGCGCCGTCGCCGTCACGCCGGTCCCCGACGACGCGGCCCTCGCCGTGCTGCTCGTCCACGAGGTGCAGCACCTGAAGCTCGACGGGGTGCTCGACGTCTGCGAACTGGTCGACCGGTGGGACTCCCGGCTGCTCACCGTGCCGTGGCGGGACGACCCGCGTCCGGTGGAGGGCGTGCTGCACGGCACGTACGCGCACCTCGGCGTCGCGGACGTGTGGCGCCGGCGGCCGGGCGCGGAGGCCGCCGCCCACCACCGCCGGTACCGCGACTGGACCGACGGCGCGCTCGACGCCCTGCTCGGGCTGGGGGTGCTGACACCGGCGGGGGAGCGGTTCGCCGCCCGGATGCGCGCCACGGTGGACAGCTGGTCATGACCGTCGGGCGCGCCGGGCTCGCCGCCGACCTGCGGGCGTTGGGCCTGTCGATCGGCGCGACCGTGCTGGTCCACGCGTCGCTGCGCCGGATCGGGCCGGTGGCGGGCGGCCCGGCGGCCGTGCTGGCCGCCCTCTGCGACGTGCTCGGCCCGGCCGGGACGGTGGTGGTGCCGACGCAGACCGCCGGCAACTCGAACACGTCGCCGGCGTTCCGCACCGCCACCGCCGGCCTGACCGCGCGCGAGGCGGCCGAGGTGGAGGCCCGGATCCCGCCGTTCGACCCGGACCGCAGCCCGTCCGAGGGCATGGGAGCGTTCGCCGAGCACGTGCGACGGCAGCCCGGGGCCGTGCGCAGCCGGCACCCGCAGACGTCCTTCGCGGCGCTCGGCCCGGCCGCCGCCGCCCTGACCGTCGTCCACGACCTGGAGTGCCACCTGGGCGAGCGGTCCCCGCAGGCGGCCCTGTACGCCGCCGACGCCCTGGTGCTGCTGCTCGGCGTCGACTACGCCACGTGCACGGCCTTCCACCTCGCCGAGTACCGCCTCGACCCACCGCCCGCCTCACGTCCGTACCGCTGCTACGTCCGGGACGAGGCGGGCCGCCGGGTCCGGCGCGACTTCCTCGCCCTCGATCTCGACGACTCCGACTTCGCCCGGATCGGCGCGGCGCTGGACCGCCGGCCGGAGGTGCGGCGCGGCCGGGTCGGCGCCGGCACCGGCCGGCTGCTGCCGGTGCGTGCGGCCGTCGACTTCGCCGGCCGGTGGATGAGCGGGCACCGGACACGAGGGCGGCTCCGGGTTTGCCACTGCCGATACTGTGGTGCCGCGGGAGTGTCCCCTTCGGACGGGAGCGGCGGGTGAGCGAGGAGGAGTTCCGGGTCGACCCGCGCGCCCCCGTGTTCTTCCTCAGCTACGCCCGGGCCAAGCAGCGGCCGGCCGAGCCGCCCCGGGACACCAACCAGAAGGTGTTCCAGCTCTACGTCGACCTCTCCGACCACGTGTCGGAGCTGCTGGGCCTGCCGGCGGGCAGCACCGCCGGCTTCCTCGACCGGGTCCTCGACGGCGGCCAGGTGTGGGCGGACGACCTGGCCTTCGCCACCGGCCACTGTCAGGTCTTCATCCCGCTGATCTCCCCGCAGTACCTGCGCAGCGTCTGGTGCGCCCGCGAGTGGAACGCGTTCGTGCGCCGCCGGCAGGTGCGCCGCCCGGACGCGCGGGCGACCCCGGGGGAGCGGCCGATCATCCCGGTGAACTGGTCGGTGATGGGCCGCCGTCACCTGCCGGACGCGATCCGGCGGCGGCAGATGTTCTCCCCGACCGGGCTGCCGCCGGACATCGCCCCGCAGTACCAGCAGGAGGGCATCTACGGCCTGCTCAGCCTGGGCCGCAACGGCAAGGACGCGTACGACGCGGTGGTGTGGCGGCTCGCGCAGCGGGTGGTGCGTGCGGTGGACACGCACTGGGTCGAGCCGTACGTGTCGCGCATCGAGGAGCTCGGCGAGGGGTTCGAGGAGGCCGGCGATGAGCTGGACTGACACCAGCGGCTCCCGCGCCGGCCGGGAGACGTACTTCTTCCTCAGCTACGCCCATTCGGTGCCGCTGTCGGCGGCGGCCCGTCCGGACACCGACTACTGGGTCAGCCGGTTCTTCCAGGACCTGCACGCCGCCGTGCAGCGGGGCGCGCGCCGCGCCGGCGACCTCGACATCGGGTTCTTCGACGGGCTCGTGGCCCCCGGCGCCGACCTGAAGCAGGCGCTCACCGACGCGCTCAGCCTCACCCACGTCTTCGTGCCGCTCTACTCGCCCAACTACTTCAGCAACGCCTGGGCGGTCGGCGAGCGGGCCGCCTTCCGGTCCCGGCTGGGCCTGCTGCCGCCGGCCGACGCGGGCCGGCACATCCTGCCGGTGCTGTGGATCCCCTTTCCGCCCTGGGACGACCGGCCGGAGATGGCCGAGGCCGTGGAGCTGGTCGGCGGCCCCGCCGAGTACGCGGAGAACGGGCTGCGGGCACTGTGCAAGCTCAGCGCCTACCGGCGGCAGTACGACCTGGTGCTCAGCGCCCTCGCCGAGCGGATCATCGCGGTGACCGAGACCGCGCCGCTGCGCCGTTCGCGGGCCGCCCCGCTGGGCGCCGCCCGGGTGGAGGACCGTGGTGACCCGGCGCTGGTCGTCACCGCGCTCGCCGGGCCGGACGGGCGGCAGTGGCGGCCGTTCGCCGGGCGGCACGTGCTGACGATCGCCGACTACGTGGCCGCCACCGCGCAACGGTTGGGGCTGCCGACCCGGGTCGTCGAGTTCGCCGGCGCCCGCGACCACGCCCCGGACAGCCCGACCGTCCTGCTGATCGACGCCGAGCTGGGCGCGGCGGCGGTCCGGGAGGCGGTCGCCGGGCTGCCGCGCTGGGTCGTGCCGCTGGTCGTGGCCGGCGCCGACGCCGCACCCGGGGGGGCGGCCCGGGCGGCGGGGGCCGACGAGATCGACGCCGCGCTGCGCGAGGCCCGGTTCCCGGAGGTGCGGCCGGTCCACGGCGTGGACGAGTTCGAGCGCAGCGCGCCGCTGCTGGTGATCGAGGCACGGAAGCAGTTCCTCCGGCACGGCCCGCTCTACCCGCAGGACACCCCGGGCGCACCGCGGCCCAGCCTGCGCCCGACCGACCCATCCGACCAGCGGCGACGAGGAGAGGACCGATGACGGAACGGCGCGACGGTCAGGTCGTCACCTTCTACTCGTACAAGGGCGGCACCGGCCGCACGATGGCCCTGGCGAACACGGCCTGGATCCTGGCCGCGAACGGCCAGCGGGTCCTCGTCGCCGACTGGGACCTGGAGTCACCGGGGCTGCACCGGTTCTTCACGCCGTTCCTCGACCACGAGCAGGTCGCCTCCACCGGCGGCGTGATGGACCTGATCGTCGAGTACGAGTGGGCGAATTTGAAGCGCCGCCGGGAGGCGGAGGCCGCCGGGCTCGCCGAGCCGGTGGAGTCCCGGCCCAGCGACTGGCACCGCCACCTGGCCAAGGTGCAGAAGTACGCGTTCTCCGTCAACTGGGAGTTCCCCGGCGGCGGCAGCCTCGACCTGCTGCTCGCCGGCCGGCACAACCCGGACTACGCGAGCAGCGTCACCGGCCTGAACTGGGACAACTTCTACAACCGGCTGGGCGGGGCGCTGTTCTTCGACGCGCTGCGCGAGGACATGAAGCGCCACTACGACTGGACGTTGATCGACAGCCGCACCGGCATCAGCGACGTCGCCGAGATCTGCACCATCCACCTGCCGGACGTGCTGGTCGACTGCTTCACCCTGAGCGACCAGGGCATCGACGGCGCCGCCACGGTCGCCGCCCGGGTCCGCGGCTACGAGGGGCGGCGGGCCCGGCGGGTGCTGCCGGTGCCGATGCGGGTGGACGAGGGGGAGAAGGGCAAGGCCGACGCCGGCCGGGCGGTGGCGATGCAGCGCTTCGCCGGGCTCCCCGGCGGGATGACCGACGCCGAGCGGCGCGAGTACTGGCTCACCGTCGAGGTGCCCTACCGGGCCTACTACGCGTACGAGGAGACCCTCGCCACCTTCGGCGACATCCCGGGCGGCCGCACCACCCTGCTGTCCGCGTACGAGACGTTGACGGGTCACATCACCGGTGGCCGGTTCGCCGCGCTGCCGCGGATGGACGAGGCGCTGCGCCGGCGTACCGTCGCCCGCTTCGAGCGCAAGCCGGCCGTGGCCGACGAGCTGATCGTGCTGCGACACGTCCCGGAGGACCAGGCCTGGGCGGAGTGGGTGCAGGCCGTGCTCACGGCCGTGGACCTGCGGGTGGCCACGGCGGCGGTGGACGACCTGTCGCCGGTGCGGGCCGGCACGGTGACCCGTGACGTCACGCTGGTCTCCCGCTCCTACCGGGCCGCACACGACGAGCAGGTCGATCCGCGCCGGTCGGGCGCGGCACTGATCGTGTACGTGGACAGCACCACCCCCTCGCCGGACGCCCCGATCGGCAGCTGGGTGTCGCTGCACGAGCTGGCCGCCGAGGAGGCCGTCGACCGGCTCGTGCAGCTGGTCGGGGTGACCCCGCCGCCCGGCCACGGCCGTCCGGTGGTGCGCGCCGCCCGCTACCCGGGCTCCCGGGCGCCGGTGTTCAACCCGCCCAGCCGCAACCTGCGGTTCACCGGCCGGGAGGAGCTGCTGCGCCAGCTCCGGGAGGAGCTGAAGGCCGCCGGCAGCATCGGCATCCCGGTGGCGTTGCGCGGTGGTCCGGGCATCGGCAAGACGCAGCTGGCGATCGAGTACGCGCACCGCTTCCGCGGCGCGTACGACGTCATCTGGTGGGTCCAGGCGGACCCGCCGCAGTTCGTCGACGTCCGGGTGGCCGACCTCGGCGCCGAGCTGGGCCTGCCCCGGCAGCCCACCATCCCGGAGATGACGCGGGCGGTGCGGCAGCGGCTCAGCCGCCCCGAGCGCCGCCCGGACGGCGGTCCGCCCGAGCAGTGGCTGCTCGTGTTCGACAACGTCGACCAGTACGAGCACGTCCGCGACTACCTGCCGCAGGGCGTCGGGCATGTGCTGGTCACCACCCGCAACCCGGACTGGGGCGACCTGGCCCGGGCGTTGGACGTCGAGGCGTTCCAGCGGGCGGAGAGCGTCGCGCACCTGCGGGCCCGCGTCGGCGAGCGGTCGATCACGGAAGGTGAGGCGGAGCAGGTCGCCGACGCGGTCGAGAACGTGCCGATCTTCGTGGCGATGGCCGGCGCGTGGCTGGCCGACACCGGCACCCCGGTCGCCGACTACCTGACCGGCCTGGAGCGCACCGGCCCGGCGGAGGACATCTGGGACTTCTCCCTCCAGCGGTTGCGGGAGGGGTCGGCGGGCGCGTACCGGCTGTTGCAGCTCGCGTCGGTGCTCGCCCCGGAGATCTCCCTGGAGCTGCTCTACAGCGACCAGGTCGCCAAGGTCATCGCGGCGCACGACCCGGTGGTGGCCGCCCGGGTGGCCGACCGCGTCTCCGAGCGGGACATCGCCGCCGCGCTCGTGCAGCGCATCAACCGCCTCGCCCTGGTCAAGGTCGACCTGCACGCCCAGCAGGTCCAGGTGCACCGGCTGCTCCAGGCGGCGCTGCGCGCCCGGATGACGCCCGACGAACTGGCCGGCGTGAAGCAGGACGTGCACCGCATCCTCGCCGGCTCCCGCCCGTCCGGTGAGGTGGAGGACCCGGCCGCCCAGGCGCGGCTGCGCCTGCTCTGGCCGCACCTTGACGGCGCCGACGCGCTCTCCTCGCCCGACGACGACGTGCGTCAGCTCATCATCGACCGGATCCGCTACATCTACCTCAACGGCGGGTACGCGCAGGGCCACCGGTACGCCGAGCAGGCCGACGCCGCCTGGTCGCGGCTGCTGGCCCAGCTCGCCCGGGACACGCCGGACCACCGGGCGTTGCAGGTGCAGCTGCTGCACCTGCGGTTCAACCGGGCCAACCTGCTGCGCGGCCTCGGCCGGTTCGACGACGCCCGCCGTCTCGACGAGGAGACGCTCGGCGCGCAGGAGAAGCTGATCGGGTCCAGCCACCCGTACACCCTGATGACGGCGGGCGGCTACGGTGGCGACCTGCGGGCCATCGGCCGCTACTCGGACGCGCTGGAACGGGACCTGCGCACGTACGCCGCCTCGGTGGAGGTGTTCGGCGAGGACCACCGCCGTACGCTGACCGCCGCGAACAACCTGGCCGCGTCCTACCGGCTGATGGGTGACTTCCGGCGGGCCCTCGACGGCGACGAGGCCACCTACCGCCGGCTGCGGGTGGTGCTCGGGCCGGACCACCCGCGCACCCTGCTCACCGCCAACAACCTGGCGCGGGACCTGCGGGAGGCCGGTGACTACGAGGGGTCGGTGGCGTTGCTCCAGACGGTGGTGGCCGGGTACCGCAACCTGTTCGGCGACCAGTCCCGCAACGTGCTCACCGCGCAGACGAACCTCGCCGCGTCGCTGCGCAGCACCGGCGAGATCGCCGAGGCGGCGCGGCTGCTCGACGACGCGTACGAGCATCTGCTCACCGGGTTCGGGCCGCTCAACCCGGACACCCTGTTCAGCCGCCTGTCCCGCGCGGCGAACCTGATGCTGCAGGGCGAGGGGGAGCGGGCCCGCCTCGAGCTGACCGAGACCGAGGAGCAGTTCGCGCAGGTCTTCGGCGAGGGGCACCCGTACGTGCTGGTGTGCCGCAACAACCGCAGCGTGGCGATGTGGGACGCCGGTGAGGTGGTGCCGGCCCGGGAGCTGGCGGCGCGGACGGCGGCGGCGGTCACCGCGGCGCTGGGCGGCACCCACCCGCTGACCATGGCGGTCGCCAACAACCTCGCCGTCTTCACGATCCTGCACGGCGAGCTGGAGGCCGGGCGGGAGCAGCTGCGCATCGTCGTCGGCCGGCTGCGCGAGACCCTGGGTGAGGACCATCCGGACACGCTCCGCGGGCGGGGAAACCTGGCGGTCGCCGAGCAGACCGCGACCGGCGGCGCCGGCAGCATCGAGCGGATGCGGCTCGCGGACCGGCTGGCGAACCGGATCGGGCAGCACCACCCGAGCGTGGTGAACCTGCGGGAGGGACGGTACGTGCGGCGGGTGCTCGACCCGCACCCCTACTGACCGGGACGGGCCCCGATCAGCAGGTCGCGGCTCACCGCCACCGCATCGTCGTCGGCGGTGAGCCAGCGCAGGATGCGCGGCAGCTCCTCCATCGCGTCGAAGTGCGCCGCGTCGGCCTGCACCTCCAGCTCCGCGCCGGGGATGCGGGACGCCAGCCAGTGGGTGTGGCCGACCGGGGCGAAGGTGTCCTCGGCGCCGTGCCAGAGCTTCACCCTGGTCGTCGACGTGTCGATCAGGCCGAGGTCGAACTTCCAGTCCCGGCGGAGCGCGAGCACGTCGTCGATCCACCCGTACGGGCCGGCGCGTAACGCGTCCTCGAAGGTGTCGGCGAGCATTCTCCGCAGCGCCGGATCCCGCACCGCCCGCCGGTCCGCCATGGTCATCTGCGCCATGAGGTCCTCCAGCAGGTGCCGCGGGTCCTCGCTGGCCCGCTGCGCCCGGCGGCGGATCTCCTCCACCACGGCCGACGTGTCGGAGCGGCCGGCGCCGAAGCCGTTGAGGTTGTCGTCGTTCATCCCGGCGAACCAGTCCAGCTCGGGCGCGTCGGACGGGGCGAACCCGACCAGCGCCGCCACGCGGGTGATCCGGTGGCGCAGCGCCGGGTCGGCGGCGCAGGCGAGGGCGTGCGGACCGCCGCCGGACCGGCCGGCGACGGCGAACCGGGGCAGTTCGAGATGGTCGGCGATGACCTCCACGTCGCGTGCGGCATCGGCCACGTCGCGGCCCTCGACCCGGTCGGACCCGCCGTAGCCGGGACGGTCGTAGGTGATCAGTTTCACGCCCAACCGGTACAGAACGATGCCGCGCGGTTTCGGCCCCTTGCGGCTGCCCGGTGTGCCGTGCATCAGGAAGACGGGGTGTCCGTCCGGCGCACCCGAGACCTCGAACGCCAGTCGCTTGCTGTCCGCGCGATAGGCGAATTCGGTCCCAGGCTCCCCTGCTCGGCCCACTCCAGCCTGCCTTCCGGTGCTGCTGACCAGCGAATATCCGTCACGTCGGCCCAGAGCGAAGATGATTGATCGGCGGTGAACGACTCCACTCGGCAGTTGAGCCTAACGGTCCGGCCGGTCACGCCGCCATCCGCCAGTTCGACAACCCGCCGGATCTGTCGGAAAGGACACCGTCAGGGCGGTCCGTGATGGAACTTCCATCGGCCCGTCCCCCGATCGATTCCGGTCGACGGCCGGGCTGCGTCGTCGCTGGTCAGCGCGGCGTCAGGCGGCGGCGCCGGTGCGGCTCGCCGGCGCCGGAGCGGCCGGGCGCAGCTGGCGCGCGGGCACCGGTGACCATCCGGTCAGCGCGTCGTCCGACCGGTCGGCCGGGGCGGTCGCCGGCCGCTGCTCGGGCGACGCCTGGGCCACCTGCAGCGCGCGCTGGGCGTTCTCCCAGGCGGCGCAGGGCCAGCCGTGGCCGGCGCAGAGCAGGTTGACGCAGTCGGCCCCGCCCTGGTCGGGCTGGTGCGCGTCGGCCACGTCGAGGGCGAGCCCCCACAGCAGCGGGTCGGTCACCTCGTCCGGGCGGTCGTGGCGGTCAGCCCGGTCGTGGCTGGTGTCGGACATGGTGCGGCCCCCCTCATGAGCTGGTACTGACCCTACCTTCACCCGTTACCGGCACCCGTAAACGGGCAGGTCGGCGCGGCGGGTCACGGCCGGCCGGACCGGGCGGGCGTCCCGGGGCTGAGGGCGGCGGGCCGGGTCGTGCGTACGGCCACGGTGGCAACCGCCATGATGGGCCGGTGAGGATCCTGTCCATCCAGTCGTCGGTGGCGTACGGCCACGTCGGCAACTCCGCCGCCGTCTTCCCCCTCCAGCGTCTCGGGCACGAGGTCTGGCCGGTGCTGACCGTGCACTTCTCCAACCACACCGGGTACGGCGCGTGGCGCGGGCCGCTGCTCGCGCCGGCCGACGTCGCCGAGGTGATCGCGGGCATCGCGGACCGTGGGGTCCTGGGGGACGCCGACGCGGTGCTGTCGGGCTACCAGGGCGACCCGGCGATGGGTGCGGTGATCCTCGACGCGGTGACCCTGGTGAAGGCGGCCAACCCGGACGCCGTCTACTGCTGCGACCCGGTGATGGGTGACGTCGGCCGTGGCATGTTCGTCCGGCCGGGCATCCCGGAGTACCTGCGGGACGTGGTCGTCCCGCGCGCGGACATCATCACGCCGAACCAGTTCGAGCTGGACTTCCTGGCCGGCCGTACGACCACGTCCCTGGACGAGGTGCTGGCGGCGGTGGACGCGGTGCGGGCGACCGGGCCGCGGCACGTGCTCGTCACGAGCGTGCTCCACGGGGACGTGCCGGAGGGGTCGCTGGAGATGGTGGCCGTGTCCGACGAGGGCGCCTGGGCGGTGACCACACCGCTGCTGCCGATCAGCCCGAACGGCGGCGGCGACGTCACCGCGGCCCTGTACCTCGCGCACCTGTCGACGGCCGCCTCGCCCGCGACGGCCCTGGAGCGCACCACGTCGTCGATCTTCGCCGTTTTCGAGGCGACACTCGCGGCGGGCACCCGGGAGCTCCAGCTGGTCGCCGCCCAGGACGCGATCGCCGACCCGCCGGTGCGATTCCCCGCCCGGCGGCTGCGCTGAGGCGTGACGCCGGCCATCGACGCGCGGAGGCCACCTCCCCCGACGGGCAGGTGGCCTCCGTGGCCGGTCAGCCGGCGCGGCAGGACGACAGCACGCCCACCACGCCGACCCCCGGCCGCTTCAGGGGCAGCTTCGTGGACGCCGCCGGGCAGCGCGGCACCGTGATGTCGTGGATGCCCCGGCCGAACGTCGCCGCCGTCAGCTGGCGGGTCGGCTCGTGCCACCGCAGGTACATGACCGCCGCCTTCGGCAGGTCCGCGCCGAGCGTCGCCCACTCGCCGCCGTTCCACGCCGACACGAACACACCGACGTCCGTGCCGACCAGCAGCAGCCCGTCGGCCGTCGGGACCACCGAGTTGACCGGCGCGTCGGGCAGCCCACGCCCGATGTCGGTCCAGGTCCGGCCACCGTCACGGGTCAGCATCACGTGCGGCCGGTCGCTGCCGGAGCGGAAGCCGGAGAACGTCGCGTACGCGATGTTCGCGTCGGTGGGATGCACCGCGACGCGGGTGACCCAGGTGCCGGGGAGCTGGGCCGGGTCGACCTCGTTCCAGCTCCGGCCGAGGTCGTGCGTCCACCAGAGCTTGCCGTCGTCGGTGCCGGCGTACAGGGTGTCGCCGTCGGTCGGTGCGGCCGCGATCGTGGTGATCGTGCCCCACGGGTAGCCGGCCGGGTCGTTGGGGCCGCCGCCGGTGAGGTCGGGGCTGATCGCGGTCCAGGTGCGACCGTTGTCCGTCGACCGGTTGACGATGTTGCCGGCGTAGTACATGACGTTCGGGTCGCTCGGGTCGAACTGCAGCGGGGTGAGCCAGTTGCGCCGCTGGGAGGTGGTCTGGCCGGCGCCGATCGGCGCGCGCGGGCTGGCGCCGGCGTTCTCCGACCGGTAGCAGGAGCCGTACTGGCTGCACCCGAAGACGATGTTCGGGTTCTCCGGGTGAATGAGCGTCTGGAGGCCGTCACCGCAACCGATCGGGTCCCACGGCCCGCCGGCGCCGTTGTAGCCGCGGTTGCAGCCGTTGTCCTGCGTGCCGCCGACCTTCAGGCGCGGGTCGGTCTGCGCCACGTCGACGGTGTAGAACTGGGTGTACCGCTCGTCGGTGGCCTTCACCCAGCTACCGGCGCCGTTGGCCTCGGAACGGTAGAAGCCGCCGTCGTTGCCGAGGTAGACCCGGCCGGGCACCTTCGGGTCCCAGCGCATGGCGTGCTGGTCGGCGTGGACGCCGCCGACCGGGGAGAAGCTCTGCGCGCCGTTGGTGGAGCGCATGAGGTTGACGCCCATGAGGAAGACGTGGTTCTGCTCGGCCGGGTCGACGAAGAGCTTGCCGAACCACCAGCTGAACGTCGACTGGGACGCCTGCCCGGCGGTGACCGGGGTCTGCGTCCAGGTGTCGCCGCCGTCGTCCGAGCGGTAGAACGCCCGGAACGGGCCGAGGGCGGTGCCCACGTACGCGTACAGGCGCTTCGGGTTGCTCGGGGCGAGCGCCAGGCCCCAGCGGCCCTGGTCGGCGTCGGTGGGCAGGCCGGTGGTCATCCGGGCCCAGGTCCGTCCACCGTCGTCGGAGCGCCAGAGGCTGGAGCCGGGGCCGCCGTAGGTGCGCTGGTTCGGCTCGCGCAGGTGGTCCCACATCGCCGCGTACACCCGGGCGGGGTCGCTCGGGTCGATGAGGACCTCGGTGGCGCCGGTGGTCGCATTCGGCGGGACCAGGACCTGCCGCCAACTGTCGCCGCCGTCCTCGGTGAGGTAGACACCGCGCTCGCCGCCGGGGACGAACAGGTTGCCGCTGGCCGCCGCGAAGATCCGGTCCTCGTTGCCCGGGTCGATCGCGAAGCGGGCGATGGCGTGGCTGTCGGCCAGGCCGACCCGCTCCCAGGTGGCGCCCCGGTCAGTGGAGCGGTAGACACCGTCGCCGCCGAAGGTGATGGAGCCGCCGCCGGGCTGGGCCTCGCCGGTGCCGGCGAAGAGGACGCCGTCGCTGGTCATGGCCACCGCGCCGATCGCCTGGCCCCAGCCGTCCGGCCACACCGAGGTGAAGGTGGCGCCGGCGTCGCCGGACCTCCACACGCCGCCGGAGGCGGCGGCGACGAACACCTGGTCGGGCACCTGCGGGTCCACCGCGATGTCGACCACCCGGCCGCCGATGTCGGTGGGCCCGAAGAAGGACCAGTCCCGTTCGGCCAGCGGCCGGTAGACGCTGCGGGTCCGGGCGGCGAGCTGGTTGGCCTCGCCGCGGGCGCGGGCGTACTTGGCGGCGGACAGGTCGGTGCTGCCGTCGCTCATCCGCTGAGCGGTCATCCACTCGTCGGGGAGTTCCATGGGGCCGGTGGGGGAACTCGTGGCCAGCGAGGGTTGCGCGGGCGGTGGCGGGCTGGACGACGCCGTCAGCGCGACCGTGGCGGTCAGCGCCAGCAGCGCCGTCGCCGTCAGCCCGCGACGACTTCGGGCGAGGGTGAGGGTCATGGGGCTCTCCTGTCCGTACGCGGACGGTCCTGTCTGCGCACGCTAGACAGCGCATCGGTGAACGTCACCGATCATCTGTCGGGAAACGGGCCGGCCGGTTAGGACAGGTGTCGAGGCCGTCAGCCGGTGCGGAACTCGGGGAGGCCCGCGTCGTCGGAGTCCGGGGCGACCATCGCGGTGAGCGTGGTGCCGTCGGCGCAGAGGGCGGTGGCCCGCAGGTACATGCGCCGGTCGCGTGCCCGCGCGAGGACCTCGGTCTCGAAGATCTCGTCCTCGATGCGCAGCAGGTCGACGTCGGTGCGCTGTTCGTAGTGGGCGCGGACGTCCAGCGGGGACATCCGGACGGTGGCTTCCACACTGGTCAGCGCGCCCTGCACGACCACGCTGGTCACCCGGGCCCCGTCGGGCAGGACGAGGCCGGGCACGTCCGCGGCCACCTCCGGCTCCTGGTCCAGCGGCACCCGGTCGCAACTCGGCAGGTTGGCCAGCAGGTCCCGGTTGCCACCGGCCGGCGCCTCCGCCGTGCCGCCGCATCCGGCCAGCACGGCGAGGACGGCGACGGCACCGAGGGCCCGGAGTCTCATGGGCAGCAAGGATGTCACGGTCAGCGCAGCACCCGCCACCGCCGGACGGCGAGCAGCAGGCCGGTGATGATCACGGCGGTGACCAGCATCAGCAGGATGGTGAGCAGCGAGCCGTACGCGAACCCGGAGAACTCGAAGACCTGGTCGAAGATGTAGACGGGCAGGTAGAGGGTGGCGTTGGCGGGCCGGCCGTCGGTGAGCACGTACGCCGGCACGAAGTTCACCTGCAACGTGAGGACGGTGTCCCGGACGGCCAGCAGCAGCAGCACCGGCGCCAGCAGCGGCAGAGTGATCCGGCGCAGCTGCCCGAACGGCCCGCACCCCTCCAGCGCCGCCGCCTCGTACAGCCGGCCGTCGAGCAGCCGGCGGGCGGCGAGGACCACGACGAACCCCTCGCCGATCGGGAACGCCAGCATCAGCACCACGCCCACCCGGGCGGTGGTCGGGTCGGCGAGCCAGGTGAAGCCGGGATGCCCGAACAGGCCGAGCACCTGGTTGAGCGGCCCGTACAGCGGGTTGAGCACCCACAGGAACAGCACCGCGAGCGCCACGTCGGGGATGACCGTGGGCAGGTAGACGGCGGTGCGGAACCAGCGGCCGCCGGGGCGCGGGGCGGCGAGCAGCAGACCGAGCCCCACCGCGGCGAGGAACCGCACCGGCACCGCGAGCGCCACGTGGACCAGCGAGGCGCGCAGGCTGTCGAGCAGGAACCCGTCGTCGAGCATCCGCCGTACGTTGGCCAGCCCCACGAACCGCGGGTCGCGGGTCAACCCGGTGTGGTCGGTGACCGCGTAGCCCACGTTGAGCAGCGCCGGCACCGCTACCAGCAGGGCCACCGCGACCGCGTACGGGGCGAGGAACGCCCAGCCGGTCAGCGGCGGCCGGGGGCGGCTCACCGGCGCCGCCCGGTGGCCGCGTCGAACCGGTGCAGCCGGTCGGCGCGCAGCCGCACGTCGTCGCCGGGGGCGACGCCCGGGCGGGGGCCGGTGCGGACGGTGAGCCGGGTGCCGTCCGGGCAGCGGGTCAGCAGGATCGCCTCGCTGCCCAGCGCCTCGACCGCCTCGACGGTCGCGGCCACCGGTCCGTCGCCGTCGAGCGTGAGGTCCTCCGGGCGTACGCCGAGCGTCAGGCCCGGGTCGCCGCCGAGCACGCCGCCGCCGCTCACCAGGTTCATCGGCGGGCTGCCGAGGAACCCGGCGACGAACGTGTCGGCCGGCTCGTCGTACACCTGCTGGGGTGGGCCCACCTGCCGGACGCGCCCGTCGGCGAGGACGACCACCCGGTCGCCGAGGGTCATCGCCTCGTGCTGGTCGTGCGTGACGTGGACGGTGGTCGTGCGCAGTTCCCGGTGCAGGGCGAGCAGGTCGGCGCGGGTGGCGAAGCGCAGCGGCGCGTCCAGGCTCGCGAGGGGCTCGTCGAGCAGGTAGACGCTGGGGTCGCGCAGCAGCGCCCGGGCCAGCGCGACCCGCTGCCGCTGCCCGCCGGACATCTGGTCGGGGTAGCGGTCCAGCAGGTCGCCGATGCCGAGCCGCTCGGCGGCGGCGCGGGCCCGCCGGTCGGCCTCGGCGCGCGGTACCCGGCGGACGCGCGGCCCGAACGTCAGGTTGCCGTGGACGGTGAGGTGCGGGAAGAGCGCGTAGTCCTGGAAGACCATCGCCACCGCCCGCCGGTGCGGCGGCACCCCGGCCACGTCCACGCCGTCGACCAGGACCCGGCCGCCGTCCGGCCGGTCCAGGCCGGCGATCAGCCGCAGGATCGTCGACTTGCCCGACCCGGACGGCCCGACGAGGGTGACCAGTTCCCCGGCCCGCACCTCCAGGTCGACGCCGTCGACGGCGGTGGTCCGCCCGTACGAGCGGGTCAGCCCCTCCAGCCGGATGACGCCACGTAGCCCGCTCACTTGCCCACCGGCAGGGTGAACAACGGGCGGACGGTCGTCTCCAGCCGGCGCAGCCCCTCCTCCCGGTCGACCCGGCCGTAGAACACCTCCTCCAGCAGCACGTCCGCCTCCTTCTCGACGCGGGCCCAGGTGGCGGTGCGCGGGGTGGCCCGCAGGTGCGGCTCGGCGTCGAGGTAGACCCGCGACGACCGCGGCGGCTTCGCCGGGTCGAGGAACGCGGGGGAGCCGGCGACGTCGAGTCGGGACGGGACGGTCCGGCCGGACTCGGCGAGCGTGCGCTGCCCGGTGGCGCCCATCGCGTACTCGATGAACCGCCACGCCGGGCGGTGGTCCGGCAGGCCGGCGCTCATGCAGTACGCGTCGCTGTGCAGGATGGACGCCGGTACGCCGCCGGGGGCGACCGGCAGCGGCGCCGCGTCCCAGGTGAAGCCGTCGATGGTGCGCAGGGTCGGCACGGCGACCCGGCTGCTCAGGTACATGCCGAGGGTGCCGCGCAGGAAACGCGCCTCGCTGGACTCGCTCTGCTCCTCGGCGTCCGGCGGCACGACCCGGTGTCGCAGTTGCAGGTCGAGGAACCAGTCCACGGCCTTCCGGGTGGCCGGGTCGCCGCGCAGGGTCAGCTCGGTCGGCCGGGTCGGGTCGTCGACCAGTTCACCCCGGTTGGACCAGACGAAGGGTGCGAGCCGGGCGATCGACGGCTCGACGCCCACCCCGTACCGGCCGTCGCGGGTGAGCGCCTTCGCGGCGGCGAGGAGGTCGTCCCACGTCCAGCCGGCGGCCGGCGCCGGGACGCCGGCGGCCCGGAACAGGTCGGCGTTCCAGTAGACGACCAGCGAGGACAGGTTCTGCGGCAGGCAGGTGAGCGCCCTGCCGTCGAACCGGAACGCGTCCAGGGCCCGCGGGCTGAAGTCGCTCTCCTGGATCGCGCTGCTGGCGTCCAGGTACGACTGCACCGGTTCGATCGCGCCCTGCGCGGCGAACTGCCCGTACCGGCGGTAGTTCAGCAGGAAGACGTCCGGCGGCCGGCCGCCCGCGAACGACGTGGTGAGCCGCGCCATCAGCTCGTCCTGGGTGGCCACGGGGGAGAGGGTCACGTCGACGTCCGGGTTGGCCGCGGTGAAGCCGGCGACCAGGGTGCGGTAACCGGCGACCTCCTCGGCGTCGCCGAACAGCACCACGGTGATGCCGGCCCGGTCCTCGGCGGCACCGGAGGTGCACCCGCTGCCGAGCAGCAGCACGGAGGCCAGGGCCGCGCACGCGCGTCGCCACCTGGGGGTCATCGGCGTCCTTTCGCTCGGAGTGCGGCGAGGGGGTCGTCGGACAGCAGGATCCGCTGCGCCAGCAGGAACACCAGCACGCACGGCGTGGTCGCGACCACGCAGCCGGCCATCAGCAGCGGCCAGTCGGTGGGGTTGAGCAGCAGCAGGAACCGCAGCCCGAGCGGCCACGTGTAACGGTCGCCGCTGGTCAGGTACAGCAGCGGGTCGATGAAGTTGGCCCAGTGGAAGGTGAAGGCGAGCACCGCCACGGCGAGGGTCGCGGGCTTGACCTGCGGCAGCGCCAGCCGCCGCCAGATGGTGAGCCATCCGGCGCCCTCCAGGCGGGCGGCGTGCAACTGGCTGTCCGGTACGCCGCCGAAGCTCCACGCGTACAGCAGGACCAGGAACGGGCTGACGGCGAGCAACGCCGGGGCCAGCAGCGGCAGGTACGTGTCGACCACCCCGGCCAGCCGGAACAGCTCGAAGCGGGTGGCCCACACGGCGGTGACCGGCACCAGCAGCAGCGCCAGCAGCCCGAGCAGCGCCCGCCGGCGGGCCGGGCGGGGCAGCAGCCGCAACCCGAAGCCGGTCAGCGACGCGACCAGCACGGTCAGCGGGACGGCCAGCGCCACGACCAGCGCGGAGTTCGCCAGGTAGCGGAACAGCGGGACCAGTTCCGGCAGGCGCTGGTACGCGGCCGTCGTGGGCTCGGCCGGCCACAGCTCCAGCGTGCGGGGCGGTGGGGAGCCGGCGGGCCGCAGGGAGCCGACCACCATGAACCACAGCGGGGCGGCGAACAGCGCCGCGACGAGGGCGGGCACCAGGTACCGCCCGAGCCACCGCCCGGCCACCGCACCACCCCCTGTCGTTCGGGTTTCGCCGAACCTACGAACCCCGCCGACCCGGGGTCATCGGGCACCTGTCGAAGATCTCGGATCCGAGTTGCTACGCCTGTCGCATCCGCCGGCTCACTCCGCCGGCCGGTCGTGACCGGTCAGCCGCGCCAGCTTCAGCGCCAGGTGCAGGCAGAGCCGCTCGCCCCCGTCCTTGAGGTCGGTGCCGGCGAGCTCCTCGATGCGTTGCAGCCGGTAGTACAGCGTCGTGCGGTGCAGCCGGAGCTGCGCCGCCGTGGCATGGGCGTTGCCGGCCAGGTCCAGGTACCGCTCCAGCGTCGCGAGCAGCGCCTGGTTGCCCGGAGCGTCCAGCAGCCGGGCCAGTCCGGGATGGACGTCCGCCACGTCGAGGTGGTGCTCGTCGATCCGGGCCAGCACCCGGTAGACGCCCAGGCCCGACCAGGGGACCACGCGGCCGAGCGCCGGCAGCCGCGCGCCGACCCGCGCGGCGTGCAGCGCCTCGGCGTACGACTCGACCGCGTCGACGAGGCGCGGCCGGGTCCGGCCGACGCCGACCACGGTCCGTTCGACCGAGCCGAGGGCGCGGGTGACCTGCCGCAGGTCGTCGTCGAGGTGCCGGGCCGCGGCCTCCGGCGTGGGCCGCCCGGCGGCCGGCTCGGCGGGCAGCAGCAACACCCCGTGGTCGTGGCGGACCAGGTGCAGCGCCTCGCGGATGCCGGCCCGCCGCCGGGCGGCCACCAGCGACTGCTCCAGCGCGATCCGGGCTCGCTCGTCCGGCTGCCGTTCCCGGGGCGCGACGAGCCGGGCGACGAGCGCGGCGGTCGGGCCGTCCGCGGCGATCATGCCCGCCTCCAGCAGTGTCCGGACCGCCTGGTCACGGGTCTCCGGGCTGTCGGCGAGCAGCGTCCGCGCCGCCTCGGTCTCGCTCTGCGCGGCCAGCTCGCCGAGCAGGTTCTCCCGGTACAGCGCGAGGGACAGCTCCTTGAGCAGCCCCGTCGCCGCCAGGTCGACGTCGGCCATGGTGCCGTCGGGGTCGATGAACCAGACGAAGCCGAGGAGCAGGTCGTCGTGGCGCACCGGCACGCAGAGGCGGGGCAGCAGGTCCAGCCCGGGGTGGGCCGGGGTACGCACCGGCGTCCGGGCGTCGGCGATGCCGAACTCGCGGAGCCAGGCGATCACCTCCGGCGTGGTCTGCCGGCGGAGGATGGACGCCCGCCGGACCTCGTCCATCAGCCCGGTCTGCTCGCTGTAGACCACGACCCGCTGCCGCCGGTCCTCGATCAGCGCCGGGCGGCCGGCGTGGGCGGCGACGGCGTCGACGATCCGTTGCAGCTCGCCCTGCACCTGGCCCTCCCCCCGCCCTCCACCGTCGACGGGGCGCGCGGCACACCGTCATGATCAGTTCTCTGTCTACACCCGCGTAGAGCGCCCGGCCAGGCCCGTCCGTTACGCACCGCCCCGGCGGACCTGCCCGCCCGGTGAGCCAGCCCGCCGGCCCCGGTGGATGTGGCGTTTCCGGTACACGCCGGTGCCGGGTCCACCACAGTGGGGGCGTGACGCGTTCCGGGCCGCCCCGCACGGCGGCGGGCGAGGAGGTGACATGACCGGGCTGCTGACCGACCTGTACGAGCTGCGCATGGCCGCCAGCTACGTGCGCCGGGACATGACGGACCGGGCCACGTTCAGCCTCTTCGCCCGCCGGCTGCCGCACCGGCGGGGCTTCCTGGTCGCCGCCGGGCTCGACGAGGCGCTGACGTTCCTGGAGACGTTCGCGTTCGACGACGACGACGTGGCGTACCTGCGCGACGTCGTCGGGTTCGACACCCCGACCCTGGCGGCGCTGTCGGTGCTGCGGTTCACCGGTGACGTGTGGGCCGTGCCGGAGGGGCGGGTGGTGTTCGCCGACGAGCCGCTGCTCGAGGTGACGGCGCCGATCGCCGAGGCGCAGCTGGTCGAGACGGGCCTGCTGAACGTGGTCACCTTCCAGACCACGGTGGCCAGCAAGGCGGCCCGCTGCCGTCTCGCCGCCGGCGGCGCGCAGCTGGTCGACTTCGCGTTCCGCCGTACCCACGGGGTGGAGGCGGGTGCCGGCGTGGCGCGGGCGTCCGCGATCGCCGGCTTCGCCGCGACCAGCCACGTCGAGGCCGCCCGCCGGTACGGGCTGCGACCGTCCGGCACGATGGCCCACTCGTACGTCGAGGCGTTCCCCGACGAGCGGGCGGCGTTCCGGGCCTTCGCCGCGGACTTCCCGGTCAACCCGATCTTCCTCGTCGACACCTACGACACGCCCGCCGGGGTGCGGGCCGCCGTCGACGTCATCACGGAGCTGGGCCTGACCGGGCCGCTCGGCGTACGGCTGGACTCGGGAGACCTCGCCGCCCTCGCCCGCGAGGCCCGCGCGATCCTCGACGCGGCGGGGCTGGCCCAGGTGCAGATCGTGGCCAGCGGCAGCCTCGACGAGGACGTCATCGCGGGACTGGTCGCCGCCGGCGCGCCGATCGACGCGTACGGCGTCGGCACGAAGATGGGGGTCTCCTACGACGCCCCGTCCCTGGACAGCGCCTACAAGCTGGTCGCCTACGGCGACCGGCCGGTGCTCAAGTTGTCGCCGGGTAAGGCCACCCTCCCGGCCGCCAAGCAGGTCTTCCGGGACCGCGCCGGCGCCGCCGGGGACATCGTCGGGCTGCGCGAGGAGCCGCCACCGCCGGGGCGCGAGCCGCTGCTCGTACCGGTCATGCGCGGCGGGCGGCGGCTCGACGCCGCCGACCCGGCCGCCGCGGTCCGTGCCGCGCGGGACCGCTTCGACGCCGACCTGGCCTGGCTTCCCGGGCCGGCGCGGCGGCTGGCGGAGCCGGAGCCGCTCACCGCCACGGTCAGCCCCGGGCTGGCCGCGCTGCACGAGCGGGTGGCCGCGCGGGTCGGTGCCGCCGGCAGCTACTGACCGCCGGCGCCGAACAACGCCTCGCCCTTGGCGAACCACGCGACACCGAACGCGAGTACGGCGACCACCTCGCACCAGAACAGCGGCCGGAGCGCGTCCCGGGTCGGGTCCGGAAGCGCGTTGCTCGCCACGGCGACCGCGATCGCGCAGAGGATGAGGCCGCCGCAGGCGTGGTACAGGCCGCGGCGCACCCGGCCGTGCGCCTCACGCGGATCGCGGCGGGGGAACAGCACGATGCAGAAGATCGCCAGGATGACGAAGAGCGCCGCGGCGGCGACCTGGTGCACCCGGCCGACGAGCACGTCGTTCGAGGTGATCGCCGAACCGGGTTGCTGCGTCGCGGCCGGGAACAGGGCGACCGCGATCGCCAGCCCGCCGGCGACGGTGCTGAGCAGGTCGTCGAGCCTCCGGTGCCGGTAGGAGATCAGGAAGACGCCGATCGCGCACAGACTGCCGACGAAGACGTCCCGCAGCTCGGTGTAGTAGTACGCGCTGAGCGAGCTGAGGAGCGCGAACCGGCCGCTGACCAGCGAATGGCCGACGACCAGCAGGATTGGCAGGAGGACGCCGACGACGCCGATGCCGAGCCGGAGCCGGCGTACCGTCTGCGCGTCCTGCGGCCGTCGGGCAGGCGAGACGTCCATGATCGCCTCCGGTGTCTCCCGCGGCGTCACCGGCAGATCCGCGGCCGGCGCCCACCGTCACCACCAGTGCAGTCCGTACGACCGTGCGTGTCAATCCGTCCGGAATCGCACCATGAGCGTCGGGCCGGGCCGGGGGCCGCCGACGGGACCCGGGATGCCGGCCGGTGACGTTTGCCCACCTGGCCGGCGGGAAGACCGGGCGGACGCGACCGTCGGTGGGACGCCGTTTCGTAGCGCCCGGCTGCCGGCGGGGCGCCGACGTGGCGGGCGAGTCGCCGAGGAGGAGTGAGGATGGCCGACGGCAGGAGCGCGAGCCCGGCGGGCAGCAGGCCGACCGGGGCCAGGAAGGCCACCGGGGCGAAGAAGGCCCCGATGAGTCGGAGGGCGGCGGCCAAGAAGGTCGCGACCGCCACCAAGCGCGCCACCGGAGCGACCGCGGCCAAGTCCGCGGGTGAGAAGCCGACCCCGACCACGACCCGCGTCGCGCGGAAGAAGGCCACCTCGGCCACGGCCGCCCCGACCCGCCGGCCGACCGAGAAGGCGGCGGTGGCCAGGAAGGCGACCAAGGCCGTCGCGAAGAAGGCGCCCGGGACGAAGGCCACGGCGAGGACGGCGCCGCCGGCGAAGCGGACGCCCGCGACGAAGGCCACGGCGAAGAAGGCGCCGGCGACGACGGCGGCGCGGAAGAAGGCGCCGGCGCGGAAGGCGACCACCATGGAGTCGTTCGGAAGCAAGCGGACCGGCCGCACGGGGGCCAGGTGACGGACGTTGCCACGGGTAGTGCCGGCGCACCGCTGTCCGCCTGCTGACCGGCATCCGACAGGCGGTGCGAACCGCCTTCCTCCGGCACGGGTTTGACGCATCCTCCTGCCACCATCGGTGATGTTTCCATCACGAGGAGGAGGCGCCCGTGTCATCGTCCACCCGCGACCGTCCCGCCGTGAGCCAGCCCGAGTCCGTGCTGCCGGAGCTGCGCACGATGTGGTGGGAGACCGGCGTGCGAGCCCGCGCCGAGGCGGGGCTGTTCGCCGTGTTCGCCGAGCTGCCACGGCTGGTCGCCCAGGCCGTGGCGATCAGCTGGCGGGCCGACCGGCTCCGCACGTCGGTGGTGGCCGTCGCGACGATCGGGGCCGGCGCGATGGCCGCCGGCGGGCTGCTCGCCACGCAACGGGCGCTGGTGGAACTGTTCGCCGGCGGCCCGACCGCGGACAAGGTGCTCGCCGCGCTGCCGGCGCTCGCCGTCCTGGCCGCCGTGACCGGGATCCGCGCCGGCCTGGGCATCGCCACCGGGTACGCGGTCAACGGCCTCACGCCCCGGGTCGACCGGGAGGTCGAGCGTGGCCTCTTCGAGGTCACCACCGCGGTACGGCTGGACGCGTTCGACGCCGACGCGTTCGCCGACGACATGGAGCGTGCCACCCGGGGCACCGACTCGGCGATCTCGCTCGTGCAGTCCTCGATGAACCTGATCGCCGGCCTGGTGGGGCTGCTCGCGGTGGCGGTCGCGGTGCTGGTCGTCCACCCGCTGCTGCTCGTCGCGCTGCTGGTCGCGACGGTGCCCAACGCGTGGGCGGCGCTGCGCGCCGGGCACCTGCGGTACCGGACGTACATCGCCGGCTCGGTCCGCCGCCGTCGCCTGTGGATCCTGCACCGGTTGATGGCCGAGCGGGCGTCCGCGCCGGAGCTGCGGTCGTACGGGCTGCGCCGGTTCCTGCTCGACCAGTACGACCGGGTCATGGACACCGAGACCGGTATCCAGCTCGCCCTGGCCCGCCGGGTCACCACGACCACCGCCGTCGGCGCGCTGGTCGGCGGCCTGGCCACCGCCGTCGTCTACGTCCTGCTGGGGCTCCTGCTGATCGAGGGGCAGATCCCGCTCGCCGCGGCGGCGACCTGCGTGATCGCCGTCCAGGCCGCGCAACGGTCGCTCAGCACGGTCACCTTCCAGATCGACGCCGTCTACACCGAGGGCCAGCACTTCGGCGACTACACCGGCTTCATGGCACGCGCCGCCGGGTACCTGCCGGACCCGGCCGGCACGCCGCGACCGGCCCCGGGCCCGCTGCGCGAGGTCGCCGTCCGGGGGGTGACCCTGCACTACCCGGAGCGGGACACGTCCGCCGTCGACGGCGTCACCCTCGCCGTCCGCGCCGGGCAGACGGTCGCGTTCGTCGGGGAGAACGGTTCCGGCAAGACCACCCTCGCCGCGATGATCGCCACCCTGCGGACCCCCACGGGCGGCGCCGTGGAGTGGAACGGCCGCCCCGTCGCGGAGTGGGACCTGGCGCCGGTCCGCGCGCGCATCGCGGTCGTCACGCAGGAGTACCACAGGTGGCCGTTCACCGCCGCCACCAACATCGCCGTCGGCGACGTCGACCGCGAGGCGCGTCAGGACCTTATCGAGTCCGCCGCCGCCCGCGCGGCCGCCCACGAGATGATCAAAGGCCTGCCGTACGGGTACGAGACGCTGCTCGACCGCACGTTCGCCAAGGGGCAGGACCTCTCGGGTGGGCAGTGGCAGCGGATCACGGCCGCCCGCGGGTTCCTCCGCGACGCCGACCTGCTGATCATGGACGAGCCGTCCTCGGCCCTCGACCCGCGTGCCGAGGACGCCCTCTTCCAGGCCATCCGGGACCGGCACGGTCGGGCGACGACGATCCTCATCACGCACCGGCTGGCCAACGTCCGCCACGCCGACCGCATCTTCGTGCTGCACGAGGGCGCCCTGGTCGAGTCCGGCACGCACGACGAGCTGATCGCCGCCGACGGCCGCTACGCCGACCTGTTCACCCTCCAGGCCGCCGGCTACGACGCGGCGCCCGCCGTCCGCCCGCCGGTGCCCGCCCAGCCCGAGCCCGCTACGTGACCGCTACCAGAGTGCGCGTCAGTGCTCCGTTCGAGATCAGCCATAAACCAACGGTACGGTGCGATCGTGCAGCTTCGTTACAACTACCGGGTGTACCCGGACGCAGCCCAGCGCGAGGCGCTGGCGCGGTCGTTCGGCTGTGCTCGGGTGGTGTTCAACGACGCGCTGCGCGTACGGCAGGAGGCGCGAGCCGAGGGCCTGCCATACGTCTCGGACGGGGATTTGTCCAAGCAGGTCATTACCCAGGCCAAGACGACGCCGCAGCGGGCGTGGCTGGGCGAGGTCTCTGCGGTCGTCTTGCAGCAGGCGTTGGCCGACCTGAACACCGCGTACCGCAACTTCTTCGCCTCGGTCACCGGCAAGCGCAAGGGTCGCAAGGTGGCGCCGCCGCGGTTTCGGTCGCGCAAGGACAACCGGCAGGCGATCCGGTTCACCGCCAACGCCCGGTTCAAGGTGCTGGACAACGGTCGGCTCCGGCTGCCGAAGATTGGCGACCTGGACGTCCGCTGGTCCCGCGAGCTGCCGGCCGACCCATCCAGCGTGACGCTCGTGAAGGACGCGGCCGGGAGGTACTTCGCCTCGTTCGTGGTGACCACGACGGACGAACCGCTCCCCGAGGTGGACTCGGAGATCGGCGTCGACCTGGGCTTGACGCACTTCGCGGTGCTGTCGGACGGCACGAAGGTGGCCGCGCCGAAGTTCCTGCGCCGCGCCGCACGGAAGCTCAAGCGGTTGCAGCAGGACCTGTCCCGCAAGCAGCGAGGCAGTCAGAACCGGAAGAAGGCCGTCGTCAAGGTCGCGCGGGCGCATGCCCGGGTGACCGACACCCGGCGCGACTGGCAGCACAAGCTGTCCACGGCGATCATCCGCGACAACCAAGCGGTGTACGTCGAAGACCTGTGCGTAGTCGGTCTCGGCCGGACGAGGCTCGCCACATCGGTGCACGATGCCGGTTGGGCCAGCTTCACCGCAATGTTGGAGTACAAGGCCGCTCGGTACGGGCGGACCTTTGCCCGGGTAGATCGGTTTTTCCCGTCCACCCGGATGTGCTCCGACTGCGGACGGATCAACGAGAAGATTGCGCTAAATGTCCGATCGTGGGACTGCCCCTGTGGAGCAGCCCACGACCGGGACGTCAACGCCGCCATCAACGTGCTGGCCGCCGGACGGGCGGAGAGCCTAAACGACCGTGGAGCGCACGTAAGACCGGCACTCGTGCCGGCGGTGCGCAGGGAAGCGGTAATCCACCCGGGCGCCGCGTGTTCCGCGCGCAGCGCGGAGGGAATCCCCGTCCTTTAGGGCGGGGAGAACGTCAAGGCAGGCAGTACACGTCGCCGGAGTTCGCGGCGTGGGGAAGGGTGCCCAGGACCGCCGCCATCGCGGTCGCGGACATCCACGACGGTTCGGCCAGCCCCATGGTGTCGCCGATGGCGAGGTTGAAACGGGTGAAGCCGAGCGCGGTGGCGCGGTCGAGGGCGCGGCGGGCGACGGCCCGCTCGATGGTGGTGAACTCGAACGACAGCGCCGGGAGGACGCGGGTCAGCCCGGCCAGCACGGCGTCCTCGAAGCCCTCCACGTCCACCTTCACGAACGCCGGTACGCCGTGCTCCGCGACGAGGGCGTCGAGGGTGGTGGACGGCACGTCGAGCCGCGCGTCCCAGATCTCCTGCCGCCATCCGTCGGCGCCGTCCGCCGCCTGGATGAACTGCGGCGACGCGGTCGACACGGTGGGGTTGGCGGAGTTGACGTGGAGTTCGAGCAGTCCGGTGGTCGCGCCGCACGCCGCCTCGACCAGGACGACCTGGTCGTCCCCGCCGTAGAGGGCCCGGATGGCGCGCGCGCACAGTGGCTGCGGCTCCACCGCGACCACCCGTGCGCCCAGGCGGCGGAAGCTGCCGGTCCGGTCGCCCACGTGGGCGCCGACGTCGATGACCAGGTCACCGGCGCTGACGAACTGGGCGTAGAAGCGGTCCATCGCCGCCGCCCGGGCCGGATCGCCGTAGGAGAGCTCGAGCGACCGGCGGAGCGCGGCGGCGGCGGGATCCGCCTTGAGCGACTCGACGATTTCGGTGTTGACGTGCACGGGCGGACCCTAGCGTCCGGCCGCCCGGATCGGGCACCCGTTCGCCCGAATGCTCCACCGACGGTGTCGCCGTGACGACTCCGGGTCAGCGGTGTGGCGGAGCGACCGGCCCACCCGGCTCCGGCGGCGTGATCGGACCTAGGCTGGGCGGTGATGAGTACACCGCCCCGCCGCGCCCCGGGTGACCTGCTTGTCCACCTGCGGCGGGCCCGTGACCACATCGACCGCCACTACACCGAGCCGGTGGACCTCGCGACCGTGGCGGCGGTCGCCGGTCTCAGCAGGTTCCACTTCCAGCGCCTCTTCACGATCACGTACGGGGTGTCGCCAACGGCGTACCTGTCCCGGCGGCGCATCGAACGGGCGCAGGACCTGCTGCGCGCCACCAACCTGACGGTCACCGAGGTCTGCCACGCGGTCGGCTTCGCCAGCCTCGGCTCGTTCAGCAGCCGGTTCCGGGAGATCGTGGGGGAGCCGCCCCGGGACTTCCAGCGCCGCTGGGCCCGGACCGGCGCACCCCACATCCCGGGCTGCTTCGTCTTCATGTGGGGGCTGGCGGAACGGCGCGGCGCGTCCGCAAGCGAGGAGAAGCCGCCCCCGGGGGATCCTTCCTAACCTGGCCCCATGATTACCCACGTCTCCATCACCAGCGTCTTCGTCAAGGACATCGACGCCGCCAAGGCGTTCTACATCGACGTCCTCGGCTTCGAGGAGCACACCGACATCACCCTGGCCGACGGCTCGTACCGCTGGTGCACCGTCAAGCACCCCAGCCAGCCCGAGCTGGAGGTGCACCTGACCCTGCCCGGGCCACCGCTGTCGCCGGAACTGGCCGAGACGGTCCGCCGCGCGCAGGACGAGGGCGGGCTGTTCGGCCTCGGCATGGGCGTCGACGACTGCCGCAAGACCTACGACGAGCTGCGGAGCAAGGGCGTCGAGTTCCTCCAGGAGCCGGCCGAGCGCCCGTACGGGGTGGAGGCGGTGGCCCGGGACAACTCCGGCAACTGGCTGGTGCTGGTGGAGCGCAAGGAGTTCACGGCCGCCGACTTCGGCTGACCGTCGCCCGCGTCGGCCGGCCGGCCGTCCGGGGGCCGGCCGGCCGACGCGGCGGAAAGGCGTGGGCGGTCACCGCCCGCGCTGTTAGGGTTGACGGCGCTGACCGGATCGAGGAGTTCGACATGCTCATCGGGGACGACGACATCTCCGGGTGACCCCACCCGCGGGCGCGCCAGCGCCCGCCCCCGTCGTCATCCGGGCGACCATCGCCCGTCCGTCTCGCCCCGAGGATCCGTCCGATGTCCGACGCCTGCGTCGTCTGTTCCCACCTGTCGTTTTCCTGGCCGGACGACACCCCCGTCCTCCAGGACCTGTCCGTCACCGTGCCGCCCGGCCGCACCGGCCTCGTCGCGCCCAACGGCGCCGGCAAGAGCACCCTGCTACGGCTGATCGCCGGCGAGCTGGCACCGACCGGCGGCACCGTCACCGTCGACGGCGTGCTCGGCTACCTGCCGCAGACCCTGCCGCTCGACGGTGAGCTGACCGTCGCCGAGGTGCTCGGCGTCGACGCCGTGCTGCGCGCCCTGCACGCCATCGAGGCCGGCGACGCCGCCGAGGAGCACTTCACCACCGTCGGCGACGATTGGGACGTCGAGGAGCGCACCCGCCACGAGCTGGACCGGCTCGGCCTCGCCGACGTCGCGCTCCACCGGCGCCTGCGTACGCTCAGCGGCGGCCAGGTCGTCTCCCTCGGCCTCGCCGCGCAACTGCTGAAGCGGCCCGACGTGCTGCTGCTCGACGAGCCCACCAACAACCTCGACCTCGACGCCCGGCACCGCCTGTACGCAGCGCTCGACGACTGGCCCGGCTGCCTGCTGGTGGTCAGCCACGACCGGGCGCTGCTGGACCGGATGGACCGCATCGCCGAGCTCGACCGGGGGTCGGTGTCGTTCTTCGGCGGCACCTTCAGCGCGTACGAGGAGGCCGCGCAGGCCGCCCGGGCGACCGCCGAGCGGACGGTCCGCAGCGCCGAGCTGGAGGTCAAGCGGGAGAAGCGGGAGCTGCAGCAGGCCCGCGAGCGGGCCGAACGCCGCGCCAGCAACGCCGCCCGCAACCTCAAGAACGCGGGCCTGCCCCGCATCGTCGCCGGCGGTCTCAAGCGCAGCGCGCAGGAGTCGGCCGGGCGGGCCCAGGACACCCACGCCAACCGGGTCGGCGAGGCCCAGGCCCGCCTCGACGAGGCCAGCCGCGCCCTCCGCGACGACGCCGTCCTCACGCTGGACCTGCCCGACACCACCGTCCCCGCCGGCCGCACCCTGTTCGTGGGGGAGCGGATGCAGGTCCGGGGTCTCTTCGCCGACGACGGCGTCGAGCTGACCGTCCGGGGACCCGAGCGCATCGCTCTCACCGGCCCCAACGGCGCCGGCAAGTCGACCCTGCTGCGCCTGGTCGAGGGTTCCCTCACCCCGGAGTCGGGTGCGGTGCGCCGGGCCGGGGGGCGGGTGGCGTACCTGTCCCAGCGCCTCGACCTGCTCGACCCCGGCCGTACGGTCGCGGAGAACCTCGCCGCGTACGCCCCGGACCGGCCGCAGGCCGAACGGATGACCCTGCTGGCCCGCTTCCTGTTCCGCGGCGCCCGGGCCCATCTACCGGTCGGCGCCCTCTCCGGCGGCGAGCTGCTGCGCGCCACGCTGGCCTGCGTGCTGTACGCGCAACCGGCACCGCACCTGCTGCTGCTCGACGAGCCGACCAACAACCTGGACCTGGTCAGCGTCGGGCAACTCGAGAGCGCCCTCAAGGCGTACCGGGGTGCGTTCGTGGTAGTCAGCCACGACGAGCGGTTCCTCGCCGAGATCGGGGTGGACCGGTGGCTGCGGCTCGCCGACGGGCGGCTCGGCGACTGACGGGGCGCCCACCGCCGCACCGGCGTGCTCCCGCACTGCGAGTTGAGGAGAGACACATGACCACCACCGTTCCCGATGTGATCGCCCGTTACTACCGCGTCATCGGCGAACGCGACATCGACGCCTTCGTCGCCTGTTTCACCGACAACGCGACCGTCGCCGACGAGGACGGGCTCCACGACGGCCCGGCGGCGATCCGGGCCTGGCGTGAGCGGACCGCGGCCGAGTACGACTACGACGCCGTACCGGAGGAGGTCGTGGCGGAGGCGGGGGACACCTTCGTGGTGACGGCGCTGGTCACCGGCACGTTCCCGGGCAGCCCGGTCCGGCTGCGGCACCGGTTCACGCTCCGCGACGGTCTGATCGGCGCCCTGGACATCCGACCGTAGGGCGGACGTCCAGGACGCCGACCGGCGTTCGGGTCACCGCGAGCCGGCGGCGAGCGCGGCGTTCATTTCGCCGTACGCGACCGTCTCGGCGACCGACCGGTACGTGCCCGTCGACAGCAGTTCGGCCGCCGCGCGGGCGGCGACCGCGTAGGCCGCCTGCACGATCGCGGAACCGAGACTGATCCGGGCGACGCCGGCGGCGGCGAGTTCGGCCACCGGCGGGGCGCCGGTCCCGGCCGTTGCGCGTGGTGGCATCCCGAAGCCTTCCGTGGCTTCCGCTGGTCGTCTGGCGGGATCTGGACATCATCAGCGGCGTGGCGCGGGATGACCGCCCAGCCCCCGGACTCTCCGGCCGCCAACGTTCGCGTGCGTCACAGCAGGGGTCGGGGCTACTTCACCTTGCGCGTCGACCGGACCACGATGTCGTCGTACCCCGGGTGCTTGCCCAGCCACTCACTGAGGAAGGGGCAGATCGGCACGACCGTCCGCCGTTTCGCCCGAGCGTCGTCCATCACCGCGCGGGCCAGGGTCGATCCGACCCCCCGGCCCTCGAACTCCGGAGCAACCTCGGTGTGGGTGTAGGCGATGATGGTGCCGGTGAGCTGATAGGTGACCAGCCCGGCCGTCACGCCCGTCTCGTCCCGTGCCTCGAACCGCTCCCGCTCGGGCACGTCGATCACCGTGAACTGCATCCCGCCATCCAACCACGGTCCGAATCGAGGTCAGCATGCTGTTTCCCGCCACGACCCTGGAGGCCGTGGAACGAGGCGACGTGACGCTGGCGTTCCGGCGGTGGACCAGACCGAGAGTGCGGCCCGGCACCCGGCTGCGCACCCTGATCGGCCTCGTCGAGATCACCTCGGTAGGTGTCGTCCAGCCGGAGGAGATCGACCCCGAGGACGCGCGGCGGGCCGGGTTCGAATCGCGCGACAGCCTGTTGACCTTCCTCGCCGGCCGGCCCGGCGGCGACATCTACCGCATCGGTATCCGCCACGCCGGTCCGGATCCCCGGAACCGGCTGCGCGAGCAGGACCAACTGGAACCGGCGGAACTCGCGGGTGTGGTGGCCGCGCTCCGGCGCATGGACGACCAGGCGCAGCGGGGGCCGTGGGTGCTGCCCGTCCTACGGGCGATTCTGCGGCGACCCGCGGTCCGGGCGCCTGATCTGGCCGTCGAACTCGGCTGGCCCACCGACACCTTCAAGCGCCAGGTGCGGCGGCTGAAGGAGCTCGGCCTGACCGAGAGCCTCGGCACCGGGTACCGGATCTCGCCCCGGGGGCGCGTCGTCCCCGCCGCCTACGACCTGGCCAGCCGGTCCGCGGAAGGTCTGTCATGACTGCGCGGCGGTGAGGAGGTAGTCGTCGGTTTCGGGGCTCCACCGCAGCTCGATTGCTCCGCTGGTGGCGGCGGCCCGGCAGAACTGGAGGAAGCTGCGGTAGCCGAGCTTCTTCTCGCTGAAGTCGGGCTTCGCCCGGCGCAGGGCGTTCTTGAGGCCGGACAGGGGCACGCTGCCGTCGCCGCCGGTCAGATCCCGGACCACGGAACGGACCAGCCCGAAGGCCTCCTCCCGTTCGCCGTGCTCGGGTAGGGACACCTCCGGGTCGCCCTTGGCCGGGCCCTCGGCCAGCTCCACCACGTTGCGGTCGGCGAGGTGCCGCAGCAGTTCCCCGAACGTGCGGAACCCGTAGTCCGACTCGCTGAACGTCGGGTCCTTCCGGAGCAGGGTGCGCTTCAGCCGCGAGGCGGTCACCTCGCCACCGGAGCTGCCCTGAAGACCCGCCACGGTCTGCGCCACGAGGGCCGACAGCGTGTCGACGTCCCGTGCCGGTTCCTCGACCTCCGGCTGCGGCTCGGGCTCCGGCTCGACCCGTAGCGGTTCCGGGCTGGGCAGCCGGGCGGGGCGGCCGCGCCGGACGCGGGGCGACGGGATCTCGACCCCCTCCAGGCGGTCGTAGTAGAGGAACTCGTCGCAAGCGGGGGGCAGCAGGGCGGAGGTGGACTTCTCGACTCCGACGCCGATGACGCGCTTGTTGAGTTCGCGGAGCTTGTGCACCAGCGGCGTGAAGTCACTGTCACCGGTGCAGATCACGAACGTGGAGATGTACTCGCGCTCGAAGGCCAACTCGACGGCGTCGACGGACATCTTGATGTCGGCGGCGTTCTTGCGGGACGCGCCCATGCGCTGCGGTATCTCGATGAGTTCGACGTGGGACCGGGTGAGCATGCGGCGGTCCTCGTCGAAGAACGACCAGTCGGCGTACGCGCGGCGCACCACCACCCGCCCCCGCTCGGCGAGGGCGTCGGCGATGGGACGGAAGTCGAAGGCCACGCCGTTGCCGTGGTCGCGTACCCCCAGCGCGAGGTTCTCGTAGTCGAGGAACAGGGCGATGCGGTCCTCTTGATCCACGTCAGCCAGCCTACGCCCCGTCACTCGAAGCGGGAGGGGTCGCCGGCTCCCCGGCGCAGGATCTCCGGCTCGTCCTGTGACAGGTCGACCACCGTGGTCGGCTCCTTGCCGCAGTCGCCGGCGTCGACGACCGCGTCGAGGAGATGGTCCAGCCGTTCCTTGATCTCCCAGCCCTGGGTCAGCGGCTCGTCCTCGCCGGGCAGGACCAGGGTGCTCGACACCAGCGGCTCGCCGAGTTCGGCCAGCAACGCCTGGGTGACGGTGTGATCGGGTACGCGGACACCGACCGTGCGCTTGCGCGGGTGCAGCATCCGGCGCGGCACCTCCTTGGTGGCCGGCAGGATGAACGTGTAGCTGCCCGGCGTGGACGCCTTGACCAGGCGGAAGACCGAGTTGCTGACGTGCACGAACTGGCCGAGCTGCGCGAAGTCCCGGCACACCAGCGTGAAGTGGTGCCGTTCGTCGAGGTGCCGGATCTCGCGGATCCGGTCCAGCCCGTCGCGGTTGCCCAGTTGGCAACCGAGCGCGAAGCACGAGTCGGTCGGGTACGCGATCAGGCCGCCGTCCCGGATCAGGTCGACCACCTGCCGCAGGATCCGGGGCTGCGGGTTGTCCGGGTGTACGTCGTAGTACCGCGCCATGCGCCGAGACTAGGCGCTGCCGGCCGGTGGCGAATCTGGAAGGTTTCCTTTTCGTTACCAGGTGCTTATTGACGTGACTGGCGTCACTCCAGTTGACTGCGACGGAACCGGTTCCGCAACCGGTTCCGGAACCGGTTCCACACACCCCGTGGAGTGTCACGTGCCCATCACCATCGCCGACGTCGCCAGCCGGGCGGGCGTGAGCAAGACGACCGTCTCCCGGGTGCTCAACGGCAAGGGCGAGGTGGACCAGGGCACCGCGGACCGGGTCCGTGCGGTCATCTCGGACCTCGGCTACGTGCCCAGCGCGCGGGCGGTCGGGTTGGCCCGCGGCCGGACCCGGGTCGTCGGGATGCTCGTGCCCGCCCTGACCTGGCCGTGGATGGGCGAGGTGCTCCAGGGCGCGGTCGACGTGGTCGAGGACGAGGGGTACGCCCTGCTGCTGTTCACCTGCAACCGGGGCGACCAGTCGATGCGGCGGTTCACCTCCCAGGTGTCGGCCAAGTCGTTCGACGGCCTGCTGGTGGTGGAGCCGGAGGGCACGTTGGACCACATCACCGCCCTGCACGAGCAGGGCCTGCCGGTCATCCTCATCGACGACCGGGTCCACCGGCCGCGCTTCCCCTCGGTGCGGACGACCAACCACGCCGGCGCCCGCGCCGCGGCGGCGCACCTGCTGGAACTCGGGCGGCGGCGACCACTCGTCATCACCGGCGTGCCCCAGTTCGGGTGCACGGAGGAGCGGTCGGCCGGGTTCGCCGAGTGCTACGCCGAGGCCGGGTTGCCGATCGACCCGGATCTCGTCGTGGACGGCGACTTCACCTTCGAGTGCGGCCGGACGGCGGTGCAGCGCCTGCTCGCCGCGGGCGTGCCGTTCGACGCGGTCTTCGCCCACAACGACCTGTCCGCCGCCGGAGCCCTGCAGGCCCTCATGGACGCGGGCCGACGGGTGCCGGCCGACGTCGCGGTCGTCGGCTTCGACGACCTGCCCCTGGCGGGGCACACCCACCCGCCACTGAGTTCCGTACGCCAGCCGTTGCGGGAGATGGGGGAGGCGGCGGCCCGCACCCTCATCTCCCACCTCGACGGCACCCCGCTGCCCGACAGTCCCATCGTCATCCCCACCGGATTCACCGTGCGCGCCTCGACCAGCGGCACCTGACGCTGTCCCGCACCGACGACGCCGGCGGGCCCCGCCCTCCGGTGGCAACACCGCACACCCTCCATCCACCACACCCGCATCGAGGGAGACCTCCATGAGAAGACGACGGCTCCTCGCCATCGTGCTGGCCGGCACGGTGGCCACGGCCCTCGCCGCCTGCGGCGACAGCCCGAACGCGAACAAGAACAACGGCCCGGCGGCCACCGTGCTCAACGTCGGCATGCCGAACGGCCCGCAGGCCGAGAACAACAACCCGTTCCTCACCACGTCGGCCGCCGCCTCGCTGGGCTACCGGTGGCAGATCTACGAGCCGCTGATGATGTGGAACCCGGTGAAGCCGGCCGACCCGATGAAGCCGTGGCTGGCCACCAAGGCCGAGTGGTCGGCGGACTACACCTCCGTCAAGGTCACCATCCGGACGGATGCCACCTGGTCGGACGGTCAGAAGGTCACGGCCGAGGACGTCGCCTTCACGTACAACCTGGTCAAGAAGTACCCGGCGCTGAACGACCAGGGCGTGCCGTACACCGAGGCGACCGCCAGCGGCAACGAGGTCACGATCAAGACCTCCAGCCCGCAGTTCGTCAACCAGCAGAAGGTCCTGTGGCGGGTGCCGATCGTGCCCAAGCACATCTGGGAGAAGATCAGCGACCCGACGACCGACCAGGTCAAGCAGCCGATCGGCAGCGGCCCGTACACGTTGAAGTCGTTCACCCCGGCCACCACCACCCTGACCGTCCGGGAGAGCGGCTACTGGCAGGACCCGCCGAAGGTCAAGGAGCTGCGCTTCACGTCGTACACCGACAACAGCGCGCAGACCACCGCCCTCGCCAACGGCGAGTCGGAGTGGAGCTTCGTCTTCATCCCCAACTACAAGGCCGTCTTCGTCGACAAGGACCCGGCCAACCACAAGGTGTGGGCGCCGGCGATCCTCGGCATCCACGGCCTCTACATCAACACCATCAAGAAGCCGTTCGACGACCCGGCGCTGCGGCGCGCGATGAACATGGTCATCGACCGCGAGGACATCTTCACCACGGCGGAGGCCGCGTACTTCCACCCGCTGGTGAAGAGCGTGACCGGCCTGCCCAGCCCCGCCGGTGACCCGTTCATCGCCCCCGAGTTCAAGGGCCAGGAGCACAAGGTCGACGTCGAGGGCGCCAAGGCGCTGCTCACCGGCGCCGGATACAAGCTGGAGGGCAACACCCTCAAGGACCGGACCGGCAAGGCCGTCACGCTGACCCTCACCGACCCGGCCGGCTGGTCCGACTACCAGACCAGCCTGGAGATCGTGAAGGACAACCTGTCCAAGATCGGCATCGCCGCCACGATCGACAAGGCCAACCAGGACGCCTGGTTCCGCAACGTCGAGCAGGGCAACTTCGACGCGACCGTCCGGTGGACCGAGGGCGGCGCCACGCCGTACGACATCTACCGGACCGTCATGGACGGCCGGGTGCTGAAGCCGATCGGCACCGCCTCCCCGGCGGGCAACTTCGGCCGCTTCAACAACCCGCAGGCGACCGAGGCCCTGACGGCGTACGCGAACGCGACCGACGAGGCCGCGCGGACCACCGCGATGAACACGCTGCAGAAGATCTTCGTCGAGCAGATGCCGATGATCCCGGTCGGCGCGGACAACATCGGTGGCGCGTACAGCACCAAGAACTGGGTCGGGTGGCCCGACGACTCGAACCCGTACGGCGCGATGCAGCCCACCCAGCCCAACGCGGTGGACGTGGTCCTGCACCTCAGGCCCGCCAACAGCTGATCCCCTCGGGTGCCCCTCCCCGGCCAGCGCCGGCCGGGGAGGGGCACCCACATCCACCCCAGACAGGAACTCGCCATGACGTCGAGCGACAGCGCGGAGGCGCCGGTCAACGAGGTGGTGCTGGAGGCCGTCGGCCTGACCAAGCATTTCCCCGTCCGCAGGCGGCTGCGTGACCTCCTCACCCGTTCGACGGCCGCCGTCCACGCCGTCGACGACGTCTCGTTCGTGCTGCGCCGGGGCCAGGTGACCGCGCTGGTCGGCGAGTCCGGCTCCGGCAAGTCCACGGTGGCCCGGCTGCTGGCCCAGCTCTACCCGCGCACCGCCGGCGACCTCCGCCTGCACGGCACGTCGACCCGGGTCCGCGGTGGTCGCGCGTTCCGGGCGTACGTGCGGCGCGTCCAACTGATCCTGCAGGACCCGTTCGCGTCGCTGAACCCGGTGCACACCGTCCGCTACCACCTCACCCGGTCGCTGCGGATCCACGGCAACGCCGGGCGCACCGCCGAGGACCTGGACAAGGCCCTCGCCGACCTGCTCAACCGGGTCAGCCTCACACCGCCCGAGCGCTACCTGGACGCGTTCCCGCACGAGCTCTCCGGCGGTCAGCGGCAACGCGTCGCGATCGCCCGGGCGCTCGGGGCCGACCCGGAGGTGCTCCTCGCCGACGAGCCGGTGTCCATGCTGGACGTCTCCATCCGCCTCGGCGTGCTCAACCTGCTGCGGGACCTCAAGGAGCGGCTCGACCTCGCCGTCCTCTACATCACCCACGACATCGCCTCGGCCCGCTACTTCGCCGACGAGACGATCGTCATGTACGCCGGCCGCATGGTCGAGGGCGGCGACAGCGAGACCGTCACCCAGAACCCGGCCCACCCGTACACCCGGCTGCTCATCGGGTCGGCGCCGGACCCCGACCGGATCACCGGCGACGGCGGCGCCGACGTCGGCGGGGCGGACCGCGGCCACGGCGAGCCGCCGAGCCTGATCAGCCCACCCGCCGGCTGCCGCTTCCACCCCCGGTGCCCGCACGTCATGCCCCGCTGCACCGTCGACCTGCCGCCCCGGCACACCATCGGCGACCGGCCCGGCCACTGGGCGGCGTGCTGGCTCTACGACCGGGCGGGGGACGGCAGATGAGGTTCCTGCTGCAGCGCGTGGCCTTCTACCTGTTCACGGCGTGGGCGGCCATCACCCTCAACTTCTTCATCCCGCGGTTGATCCCCGGCGACCCGGTCCAGTCCCTCATCTCCCGCAACCAGGGCCGGATCAGCGCCGACGCCATCGAATCGCTTCGCGTCCTGTTCGGCCTGGACGACAACGACAGCGTCTGGGAGCAGTACGTCGACTACTGGAGGCAGCTCGTCCAGGGCGACCTCGGCCTGTCCTTCACGTTCTTCCCGACGCCGGTGTCGACGGTGATCGGCGACAGCCTGCCGTGGACCGTCGGTCTGGTCGGCGTCACCACGATCGTCAGCTTCCTGCTCGGCACCGCGCTCGGTGTCGGCGCCGGCTGGCGGCGCGGCTCGTGGATCGACGCCCTGCTGCCGGCCACCACGTTCCTCTCCTCGATCCCGTACTTCTGGCTGGGCCTCGTCGCGATCGCCCTGTTCGCCGGGCCGGGGAGCTTCTTCCCGTCCTCCGGCGGCTACGAGCCGGGCCTCGTGCCGGCGTTCGACCAGTACTTCATCCCGAGCGCCATCCAGCACAGCATCCTGCCCGCCGCCACCATCCTGGTCTCCTCGATGAGCGGGTGGATCCTCAGCATGCGCAACATGATGGTCACCGTCTCCTCGGAGGACTACATCACCGTCGCCCACGCGAAGGGCCTGTCGGAGCGGCGGGTGGCGCTCAGCTACGCGGCCCGCAACGCGCTGCTGCCCAACGTCTCGGGTTTCGCGCTGTCGCTCGGGTTCATCGTCGGCGGCACCCTGCTGGTGGAGATCGTCTTCTCCTACCCGGGGCTCGGGTACCAGCTCTTCCAGGCGGTCGGCGCCAAGGACTACCCGCTGATGCAGGGGATCTTCCTGATCATCACGATCTCCGTGCTGGTCGCGAACCTGCTCGCCGACGTCGCGTACCTGCTCCTCGACCCGCGGACCCGAAAGAGCTGAGCGATGACATTCTCACCGTCGAGCATCGAGCAGGTCATCCCCGGCCAGGGAGCCATGGCCCAGCCGTCGGCCGCGCCGGGCCGGGCGAAGCGGCGCCGGCTCCGGTTCATCGCCAACGCCAAGGTCGCGACCGGCCTGGTCGTCCTGGCCGTGTACGGCCTCTTCGCGATCATCGGGCCGTGGGTGGCGCCGTACGACCCGAGCGCCCGGAGCAGCGACGTCCTGCAGGCGCCGTCGGCGGAGCACTGGTTCGGCACCACCCACCTCGGCCAGGACATCTTCAGCCAGATCCTGGTCGGCACCCGAAGCGTCGTCGTCGTGGGCCTGATCGCCGGCGTGGTCGCGACGCTCCTGTCCATCCTCATCGGCGTGACCTCCGGCTACCTCTCCGGGGTGGCCGACGAGGGCCTGTCGGCCCTGTCCAACGTGTTCCTGGTGATCCCGGCACTGCCGCTGATCATCATCATCACGTCGATCGTGGAGCGGGCCAGCGACACCCTGGTCGCGCTCATCATCGGCCTCACCTCGTGGGCGTGGGGCGCCCGGGTGCTCCGCGCGCAGACACTGTCGCTGCGCCGCCGCGACTACGTCGAGGCGGCTCGTGCCACCGGCGAGCGGACCTGGCGGATCATCCTCTTCGAGGTCCTGCCGAACCTCACCGCGATCATCGCGTCCGGCTTCGTCGGCACCGTCATCTTCGCGGTGATGTCGGAGATCACCCTGGCGTTCATCGGCATCTCGTCGATCACGTCGTGGAACTGGGGCACCATCCTGTTCTGGGCGCAGGGCCAGCAGGCCCTCGCGCAGGGGGCGTGGTGGTGGTTCGTGCCCGCCGGCCTGGCCATCGCGCTGCTGGGCACCGCGCTCGCTCTGATCAACTTCGGCATCGACGAGTTCGTCAGTCCCCGCCTGCGCAGCAGCGGCCGGACCCGGATCCGCACCGCGTCCGGGCGCACCGTGAAGATGCGGGTCGGATTCACCCCCGTACTCGACCCGCCGGCGGCGGCCCCACCGCCCGTCCCGGTCGACGCGGTCGTCCTCAGCAGCACCGACCGGAAGGGTGGTCCTCGATGACGCGACCGGTCCTGGAGATCAAGGGCCTCAACGTCGACTACGGGATCGGCGACCAGGCCGTGCGCGCGGTCCGGGACGTCGACCTCACCCTGCGCCACGGCGAGGTGCTGGGGCTGGCCGGCGAGAGCGGCAGCGGCAAGTCCACCCTGGCGTACGGGATCACCCGGCTGCTGCCGCCGCCCGGCGTGATCCGCGGCGGATCCGTCCGCTACCACCCGTCCGACGGCGAACCCATCGACATCATGGCGCTCTCCCCCGCCGAACTGCGCCGCTTCCGCTGGGCGGAGACGTCGATCGTGTTCCAGGGGGCGATGAACTCGCTCAACCCGGTCCACCAGATCTCCACCCAGCTCCTCGACGTCATCAAGGCGCACGAGCCGAGCATGAGCGCTCCGGCCCGGCTCGCCCGCGCCCGCGAACTGCTCAAGCTGGTCGGCATCTCGGCCGACCGGATGGACAGCTACCCGCACCAGCTCTCCGGCGGCATGCGCCAGCGCGTCATGATCGGTATGGCGCTCGCGCTGGAACCCCAGATCGTCATCATGGACGAGCCGACGACCGCGCTCGACGTCGTCATGCAGCGGCAGATCCTCGGGCAGCTCGCCGACCTGCGCGAGCGGCTCGGCTTCGCGGTGCTGTTCATCACCCACGACCTGTCCCTGCTGGTCGAGTTCTCCGACCGGATCGCCATCATGTACGGCGGACGGATCGTCGAGGAGGCACCGGCGGCGCAGCTGTACCGGGCCGCTCTGCACCCGTACACCGAGGGGTTGCTGCACTCCTTCCCCGCGCTGCGCGGGCCGCGGCGCGAGCTCGCCGGCATCCCCGGCTCCCCGCCGGACCTGCGCGCCATGCCGGCCGGTTGCGCCTTCCATCCGCGGTGCCCCCGGGCGTTCACCCCGTGCGACAACGCGCTTCCCGTGCTCGGCGCACCCGTCGACGCCCACCCGGGACGCACCGTCGCCTGCTGGCTGCATCCCGCCGCCGGCGCGGTGACCCGGTGAGCCACCCCGGCCCGGCGGACGCCCGCACGCCCGATTCCGACTCACCGTCCGCGACCGCGAGGAGAACCATGGACAGCAACCCCACCAGCCCGGCGACGTCGACCGAGGCCGACCCGATCGACACGCTGCCACCGACCTTCCGGTGGGGTGTGGCGACCTCGTCGTACCAGATCGAGGGTGCGGTCGCCGAGGACGGTCGCACGGCGTCCATCTGGGACACCTTCTGCCGGGTCCCCGGCGCGGTGGTGAACGCTGACAACGGCGACGTGGCCTGCGACCACTACCACCGGATGCCGCAGGACGTGGCGCTCATCGCCGACCTCGGCCTGGACACGTACCGCTTCTCGGTGGCCTGGCCGCGGGTGCAGCCCGGCGGGCGGGGGCCGGCCAACGCCGCCGGGCTCGCCTTCTACGACCGGCTCGTCGACGAACTGCTCGGCCGGGGGGTCGACCCGTGGGTCACGCTGTACCACTGGGACCTGCCGCAGGAGCTGGAGGACGCCGGCGGCTGGCCGGCCCGGGACACCGCCTACCGGTTCGCCGACTACGCGGAGCTGGTCTTCGACGCGCTCGGCGACCGGGTACGGACGTGGACCACGCTGAACGAGCCGTGGTGCTCGGCCATGCTCGGGTACGCGTACGGCCTGCACGCCCCCGGCCGGCGCGACCTGGGCGACGCGATCGCCGCCGCCCACCACCTGCTGCTCGGCCACGGGCTGGCGGCGGGGCGGCTGCGGGCGGCGGCCACCCGACCGCTGGAACTCGGCATCACCGTCAACCTGGCCACGGCCGACCCGGCCACCGACAGCCCGGCCGACCGGGACGCCGCCCGCGCCGCCGACGGCCTCGGCAACCGGCTCTACCTGGACCCGCTGATCCACGGCCGGTACCCGGAGGACGTGGTGGCCGACCTGGCCCGCGACGGGGTACGCATCCCGGTGCGGGAGGGCGACCTGGACGTCATCTCCAGCCCGATCGACGTGCTCGGCGTCAACTTCTACTTCGGGCAGCTCTTCTCCGGGGTGGACGAGCAGGGGCGCGAGCGGGACGACGAGGGCCGGCCGGTGCGGCGGGTAGTCCGCCGGGACCTGCCCCGCACCGCGATGGACTGGGAGATCGTGCCGGACTCCTTCACCGACCTGCTGGTCCGGCTCGGCCGCGACTACCCGGGCGTGCCGCTGGTGATCACCGAGAACGGCGCCGCCTTCGACGACCAGCCGGACGCCGACGGCTTCGTGGCCGACGACGACCGGGTGGCCTACCTGGCCGAGCACCTGCGCGCGGTGGCCCGGGCCCGCCAGGCCGGGGCGGACGTGCGGGGCTACTTCGCCTGGTCGCTGCTGGACAACTTCGAGTGGGCGTACGGCTACGACAAGCGGTTCGGCATCGTCCGGGTCGACTACGACACCCAGCGGCGCACGCCGAAGCGCAGCGCGCTCTGGTACCGCGACACCGTCCGTCGGGTCCGCGGCAACGGCTGACCGGAGGCGGGGCGGCCGTCCGGGTGCTTCCCGGACGGCCGTACCGGCGTCCCGACGAGTGCCGGCGGATCACGTCGGTCGGGCCGCCACCGGGCGGCGAACTGCGCTGTTCACCGGATGAACGGACGAGTGCATCGATAGCGTGGCGAGAGCGAGTGACCGGAGCCGACAAGGGTAGTGGGGCGAAAGCAAGATGAAGCAGAATTACCTGCGGTTCGGGGCCGTCCTGCTGATCAGCCTGGTGCTGATGTTCCTGCTGACGATGTCTCAAATTCGGCGGCCCTCGGACTTCTTCCTGAACCTGAGCAACTTCTACATGTCGATCCTCATGGTGTCGGTCATGGGCGTCGTCATGCTCGGCGTCATGCACCAGATGTTCACCGACAAGCGACTCACCATCGTGTCGTACGCCGTGCTCATCGCCCTGTTCATCGGCGGGTTCGCGGCGGTCCGCACCGAGCCGCTCGTCGGCAACGAGGCATTCCTGCACTCGATGATCCCGCACCACTCCCGGGCGGTCCTCGTCTGTCAGGAGTCGCAGATCACCGACCCGGAGATCGTCGAACTCTGCGACAAGATCGTCCGGTCGCAGGAGGAGGAGATCACCCTGATGAAGCGGATCCTGCGGGACCGTTACTGAACACGGGGCTCCGGGCAGGGGCGCGTTCGCTGGACACCAGGGCCGGCGGTTCCGGCCCGCCGGCCCTGATGCCAGTCAGCGCTGCCTGCCGGGGTTCGTCAGAACCGGAGCTTGCGCAGGTAGCGGTAGCCGACCTTGGCGGTCCGCTGCGGCGTCACATCCGGGGTGTCGTTCTCGACGATGTACTCGAGCACCGGGTGCTTCCGGAAGATCCGGGCGAAGTCGACCATCCCGGTGCCCAGGTCGGCCATGTCGCCGGTGGACTCGTGCCGGTCCTTGACGTGGTACTGCAGGACGCGCTGCGGCGCGGAGCGGATGACGTCCAGCGTGAAGCCCTCCGGGTCGGCTACCCCGTCGCCGGACTCGATGCCGCCGGTCACCGCCCAGTAGATGTCGATCTCCAGGTGGACGAGCCTCGGGTCGAGCTCCTCGGTCAGTACGTCCCACGGGCGCCGGCCGTTCCCGAAGTCGATGGTGAACTCGTGGGCGTGGTTGTGGTGGCCGTAGCGCAGTCCGGCCGCCCGCGCCGCCGCGGCCTCGACGTTCATCTGCTCCGCCCAGCGCTTCCAGTCGTCCTCGCTGGTCGAGTTCAGGTACGGGACCACCATGAACCGCTGGCCCAGGGTGAGCGCGTTCTGGATCTTCTCGTCCAGGGCGGCGGCGTCGGCGCTGATCCCGTCGTGGCTGGAGCTGGCCTTGATGCCGATGCCGTCCAGGAACTGGCGCAGCTGGGCGGCCGTACGCCCGAAGTAGCCCAGCGCCAGCTCGACTCGCGGGTAGCCGATCCGGGCGAGGTGGGTGAGCGTGGCGTCGTACCCCGGCGAGCCCCAGAGCGCGTCGCGCACCGTCCACAGTTGAATGCTGATCAGGCCCGGGGGTACGTGGCGCCGGCCCCGGTGGTCGGCGCTCGCCGCCGCGCTGGTCGCTCCGACGCTGGACGCGAGGCCGACGCCGGCGAGGGTCGCCAGCGAGCCGCGCAGCAGGCTCCGTCGGCCGAGGGACTGCCGCAGCGCGGCGTTGCCGTCGTATCCGTAACACATGGTGTCCCCTTCGGTGTCTCAGTGGCTGATGGTGGGAACCAGAACGACCTGGTCGCTGCCGGTCAGGGCGGGCAGTCCGTCCCCACCGGCGTCGGTGTAGGAGGCGACGAAGACGCCCGTCAGGTTGTCGTTCTCCGGGTCGTGGCCGGACGGCACCGTGGTCTGGATCGAACCGGTGCAGCCGTTCGCGGTGGTCTGCGGGTGCCCGTGGTCGTCGTGACCGAGGATGTACGTGACGCTGACCCGCGCACAGTCCACCGGCTGGTCGTCGGTCACCCGTACCTCGAACTCCACCGTGTCGCCGAAGGCGAAGGCCTGGCCCTCGACCGGATTGACCAGCTCCACCACGGGCGTGGCGTTACCGACGACGATCCGGACCGACGCCGAGGCCGACAGTCCGCTCCGGTCGGTCACCTTCAGGGTGGCGTCGTAGCGGCCGTTCTCCCGGTACGTGAACGTCGGGTTCGCCGCGCGCGAGTCCACCCGGTCGTCGTCGTCGAGGTACCACTCGTACGTCAGCCGGTCGCCGTCCTCGTCTCTGGTACCCGCGCTGGAGAAGGCGACGGTCAGCGGCGCGAGCCCGTCGGTGGGCGTGGCCGAGGCCCGGGGGACCGGGGTGTGGTTGCCGGTCCAGCCGGTGTGGTCGATCCGGGCCAGCTGCGCGTCCGGGTTCTCGCTGAAGTAGCCGTCGCCGTACTCGAGGACGTAGAGCGCGCCGTCCGGGCCGAACTCCAGGTCCATCGGGTTGTCGAAGGTGACGGAGGGCAGCACCGGCTCGATTCCGGTCAGGTCGCCGCGGCGGTTCAGCTGGAGCGCCTTCACGTAGTCCCGGGTCCACTCGTGGAACAGCGGCTTCCCGTCGTGGTACGCCGGCCACGCCACCGGGTTGCGTCCCCGCGTCGCCCGCCGGTCGAAGTCGTACGCCGGACCCGCCATCGGGCCGATGCCGCCGGTGCCCAGCTCCGGGAATCGCTCCGAGGTGCCGTAGCTGTACCACACCTGCGGCTGCTCCACCGGCGGCAGCTTCCGAAGGCCGGTGTTGTTCGGCGACTCGTTGATCGGCGCCGCGCAGCTGAAGCTCTCCCCGGAAGCGCCGGTTGCGAAGTCGTAGTCCCGGTAGGGCAGCTCCGCCGTGGCGCAGTACGGCCAGCCGTAGTTGCCGGCCTTCCGGGCCGCGAGCCACTTGCCGTGCCCGGCCGGTCCCCGCGACGGGTCGGGCTCACCGGCGTCCGGCGAGTAGTCGGCGACGTAGAGGTCCCCGGTCTCGCGGTTCAGCTCGATGCGGAACGGGTTGCGCAGGCCCATCAGGTAGATCTCGGGCCGGGTGCCGGGGGTGCCCTTCGGGAACAGGTTGCCGTCCGGAACGGTGTACGAGCCGTTCCGGCCCACCGTGATGCGTAGGATCTTGCCGCGCAGGTCGTTGGTGTTGGCCGAGGTGCGCTGCGCGTCGTACGCCGGGTTGCGGCCCGCGCGTTCGTCGATCGGCGCGTATCCGCCGGACTCGAACGGGTTGGTGTCGTCCCCGGTGGACAGGTACAGGTTGCCCCTGGCGTCGAAGGCGATGTCCCCGCCGACGTGGCAGCAGATGCCCCGGTCGACCGGCACGTCGAGGATCCGCTGCTCGGTCGTCAGGTCCAGCTTGTCCTTGACGAACCGGAACCGGGAGAGCCGGATGACTCCCTCGAAGCGCTCGAAGTCCGCAGCCGTGCCCCAGGCCGGCGCGTCGCCCTCGTTGACGTCTGGCGTCGACGGGTCGTCGACCGGGGTGTCCATCGGCGGCGAGTAGTACAGGTACACCCAGTTGTTGCCGGCCCTGCCGAAGTTCGGGTCGATCGCGACGTTCTGCAGGCCCTCCTCGTCGTGCCGGTAGACGTCCAACATCGCGGCGAGGGTGTTGCGGCCGGTGGCGGGGTCGTGCAGCCAGACCTCACCGGGGCGGGTCACGTGCAGCACCCGATTGTCGGGCAGCACGGCGAGGTCCATCGGCTCGCCCGGGGTGTCGTTGAGGGTGACCTTCTGGAAGGCGCTGTCCGGCGGCGCGGCCGTCGGGGCGGCCGTCGCGACGGTGGGGGTGGCGGCGAGCGCCAGGGTCGTCAGGCCCGCTACGGCGAGCGCGAGTCGTCGTTTCATCTGCCTCTCCTTGTGCTCGGGACTGGGGTCGGGGCAGGTCCTGCTCGTTCCTCTGTCGGCGACGGTTCCTCCCGGGCAGGGTCGAGCCGCCCGTCGCACGGGGCTGCGGTGCGCGGCCGGCCGGGTCGGTCGGTGGCGTCGCTACCGGGCTGGGCGACAGGCGGACGTTTCTGGGAGTGGGGGACGGATCAGGTACGGGACGGTCGGGTGTTCGGTGCCGATGACCCGACCGTGGTCAGGCCCGGCCGAGCCGCTGCTCGACCCGGGCTCCATCTCGACGAAACACATCGGTACGCGTCGACGCTACAAAAGACATACCTGGATGTCCATAGCTTTCATCGTCGACGGCACAACTTTTCTCCGCCGCGACAAAAGTCTCCTCCGTCGGAGCGTGAGTCGAACGAGTCCGACGCGCGAGGATCGGGAACGGTGGTTCACATAAGACGGTTTGAGCGTCCTTCGCCATAAGCCCTCGGGCGGGCCATCCGGCGGACCGGGGCGCTCGTACGATCCCCGCATCGATGTCCATCGAGCGGGGAGTCGACGATGTCCGTCTTCAAGTTGATCAGGAATCGGGTTGCCGCAGGGCTCCTGATCGTCCTGTCCGCCATTGCCCTCACCGGGGCGCCGTCCCACGCCCACGGTGACCACGGCGACCACCACGTTTTCGCGAGAACCGTGGTCGGGAACGTCGTCTCGGTCACGCAGTACACGCCCGCGAAGGGCGTCTCCGTCGAAGCGCTGCACGCGAAGCTGCGTGCGACGGGTGTGCGCGGCCTGGTGGACCCGATGTCGCCCAGGGCCTTCGACCCGTTCCAGTGCTACTACGGCACCGCGTACGCACTCGACAGCGGGCGCTGCCCGGCAATCCAGTGGTCGAGCGCGCGGCCGGTGGTCTACTTCCGCGACTACTCGAGCGCGAACTGGCCGGTGAGCGCTGCCGTGCCGTCCTGGAACACCAGCCCCGACATCGACGTCTGGTGGCGCACCTCCGCCTGCCCGTCCGGCTCGCACTGCGTGACGGTCAACAACGGCAACTACGGTGCAACCGGATGGGCCGGGAAGACGTCCTACAGCTACAACACCACGACCCGGTTCTTCGTCGACGGCTCGGTGAAGATCCAACTCAACGACCACTACAGCGACACCTACAGCGAACGCCGGAACACGGCCTGCCACGAGGTCGGCCACGCCATCGGCGTCGGGCACAACGTCTCGACGGCGAGCTGCATCTATCGGACCCAGGGCTCGGCGCAGAACCCGACCAGCGACGACATCAACCTGTTGACCCACGTCATCTACTGAACGGCCCGCGATGTCGTCACGGAAAGTAGCGGAAGGACGTAACCCATGGCAGTGCGTGACTCCCGTGACGTCGCCCTCGCCGCAGCGTCACTGTTGACGGCGCTGACAATGGCGGCGGCCGGGTGTGCCGAGCGGAAGGGCGCGTCGGAACCAGCGCCGGCGCCGGCCGACGCCGAGACCGGTCGGGACTATGCGGTCACCCTCTCGACGCACTGCGGGATCGACGTCACCGAGTTCCGTGGCCGCCGGTGGAAGGCGGAGCACCCGGTCGACGACCCGGGGGCGCGGCCTGATCCGAACGATCCAACGGTGATGCGGTACGACGGGCAGATCTCCGGCACGATGCGCCTGCTGACCACGGAGACGTTGCGCTTCACCTCGGATACCGGCGACCTGGTCGTCACCTTCCGTCCGACGACGGAAGCTCCGGCAATCTGTCAGTGAGCCATCGGTACGCGGGCCTCAGGGGGTGGCCGCGCTCAGGGCGCCGCCGAAGAACGTCAGGATGGTGAAGACGACCATCGGGCCGACGAAGACGTAGCCCAGGACCAGACCGGCGACGGCCATGCCGTGGCCGGACCTTGCACCGTCGCGGGTGGAGGGGGAAGGAGGGGTTGGGCGGGCCGGAGACCGGCGGGGTGGGTTCGTAGCGCGGCGGCTGGTAGGTCACCGGGAGTCACCCCACGGACGGCCGGCGGCCCGCAGGTGGGTGACGAGCGTGTCGACCGGGATGCCCAGCACGGTCGCCAGCAGTTTCAACGGCTCGGGGTGGCCCTTGGCGGTGATGTCGTCGAAGATGTCCAGCAGGCCGCGCAGTCGGGCCTCGGTCTCGCCGGGGCCGGCGGGCAGTTCGGCGATCCGCCGCTCCACGTACCGGCGGGTCATGATCTGGTACGCACCCACGCCGAGCACGTCCTGGTCGTCGGTGCCGGGCACGTCCTCGGGCTGTGGCTTCGGGCTGTGGCTCGTCGACATTGCTCTCCCCGTGGTGCAGTCGGATGTGGTCAGCACGTGGCGTGCCAGTCGTGCAGGAACGCGTCGACCAGGGTGTGCGCCCGCGGGCGTACGTCGAAGGTTTCGGTGATCCGGCGGCGCGCCATGTGTGACAGGGCGTCGGCGGCCTCGTTGAGCGCGTGGCCGGCGTGCCCCTTCACATGGGCGAAGGACAGGTCCGGCCGCCGGCTCACCTGCTCCGCCAGCCGGACGAGGGTGGGTTGGGGTGCCGACCGGCGCGGGCGCAGGCTGTAGCCGCTCGGCATCGCCTCGGTCCGGCCGGCCTGCCAGCGGTGCAGGTATCGCAGAGCGGTCAGGTTGTCCAGCAGCACGGTCATCCCCGCCGGTGCGTCGTCGTACCCGGAGAGCAGGAAGTCGACCGCGCGCAGCTCGTTGATCAGCACCCGGGACGACCCGGTCGGGTCGAGCGGGCCGGTGCCCCGGCCGCGCAGGCCGTAGTGGCCGTCGCTGACGACGTACGCGATGCCGCCGGCACGCCCCTTCCAGCTCGCGTCGGTGGCGGCGACCAGCGGCGCGGACGTCCCCGCCCACCGCCCGACCCGGCCGCGACCGAGCTGGTCGTTTGACCGCGGCAGGCACGCCGAGCCGTGCCCTGCGGCCTGCACCTCGGCCGTGTCGAGCAGCTGCCGCGCCGAGTCGAGCTCGTCCCAGTGCGCGGCGGTGAGAGCGAGCCGCACGGCGTCGCCGATCCGCTGGCAGTGCTCGCAGCGGGTCGGCCGGGCGTAGTGGCGCAGCGCGACGGCACGCTCGTGCAGGGGAGCGGGGAGCAGGTCCAGGGCGCGCAGAAACTCATCGGGACGCACGACGCCTCCTGACGTCTCGCGGGGGATGGGGGAGGGACGCCGGGCGAGAGAGTGTGCTCGCCCGGCGCTTTGGAGCTGATGTCGCAGACGGATCAGGCCGGCGCGATGGTCCAGTTGCCGTCTGCGGTGATCTGGACGAGAGCGGGCGCCTCCAGAGGACGGACGCCGGAGTAGCCACCGATCTCGTTGACCAGCAGGCCGCCCTCACCGGTCTCCATCGAGTAGGCGTGGATGACGAAGTTCGAGTCACCGCGGGAGTGGGTGATCTTCGCGGCGGCGGCGTCACCGCCCAGGACCACCACGTCATCGCCCTTGCCGGCGGCCTTCCCGGAGAAGGCCTTGGTGGCCATCTGGTCCACCGTGCCGATCGTCAAGGTCCACGACCCAGACGCCTCCACCTCGAACTGAGTGGTCAGCGAACCATCCTCGAGGTTGATCCACCGCTTCCCGTTGTACGAGCCGATCTCGTTGACGAGCAGGCCGTCGCCGTCGCTGCGCAGGATCGTGTTACTGGAGCATTTGCACGTGAACTTGATGACGGCCAGGTCGGTCAGCTCGGCGATGCGGACGACGTCGTCGCCGCGGCCCTTGATCACCTTCGGCTTGGGCGCCGGCGGAGGCGTCGTGGGTTCCGGGGCGGTCGTCGTGGGAGCGGCCGTGGTAGGGGCGGCGGACGTCGGCGCCGCCGTGGTGGGAGCGGCGCTGGTCGGGCTGGCCGACGGCGACGTGCTGGCGGCGGCGGTCTCTTCCGGGTCGTCGCCACCGACCGCGCCGATGACGGCACCGCCGCAGCAGAGGGCGACGACGAGGGCGAGACCGCCGACCAGCCAGGCACGCGTGTTGGAGCGCTTGCCCGGCATGGCGGCTCCCGGGAGCGTGGCTCCCGGCGGGAGGGACGTACCCGGCGAGGGCGCCGCGGGGTTGACCGGCGGATAGGGGATCTGCGGCGCGGGGACAGTCGGCTCGGCGGGGTGTTCGGGACTCGGATTGCCTTGATCATTCATGGCGATTTCTCCTGTTGCGGACTGCGGGGAGGGTAAGAAGGAAGCCGCTCGCGCCAGCGCTTCACGGCACCGTGATCGCGAAGGACCGTTGTCCGTTCTTCTTGCGGAAGGACCTGGGTTGGCGGGCCGTGCGATCACTCGGAGGTGGTGAAGACCATCTGGAGCCCGTTATCCGGGTGGTAGCTCCAGGAGGCGCGCATCGTGTCCCACTCGCCGTTTTGCCGGCCGTCGAGTGCACGGGTGGCACCGATCTCCGCGACGATCGCGTCCGGAACATCGAGCGCTCGCCAGTAGCACTTGAGGATGTTGTATTCAAGGCCCCGGGTTTCCTCGCCAGCGCCTTGAAGCGTCAGGGTCCTACCGTCGTCACCCAGTTGCGCGTAGAGACTGTCGCCGGGGCTGCACGCCTCCCGGGCAGCGGCGAGTCGGGACGGCTTCGGCTCGGCTTCGCCCTCGTCTCGGGAGTCGCCAGTGAGAGCGGCTGCGGCTCCGGCGCCGATGAACAGCACGGCGGTCGCCGCCACCGCTACCAGCAGCTTCCCGTTGCGCCTCCCGCCCACGCGCGCGCCCTCCGGGTCGGCCGGCTCACCGAGATCGGCCGCGCTCGGCGAAGGCGTGGCCTCGGCTGGGGCGTGCGGACGGGTGGGATCCTTCATGACTCGTGCTCCCTCGGTGAACTGAGTCGGGTAACTGGGGGGCGGACCGTGATCGGCCCGCCCCGGCGTGGGATAGGGAGGGTCAGCTCAGCGCGACGGTGACGCCGCCGGAGAAGGGCGAGTCGTGCAGCTCGAGCTTGGCGAGCTTGACCTTCTTCGGAATGTCGAAGACGAGGACGCCGGTCACCTGGTTGCCGGGGTTGATCTCGGCGAACAGGGTCTGCTGGTCCTTGTTGGCGTAGATCGCCGCCTCCGAGTCGGTGGAGTACTCCGTGCCGTCGGCGGCGTACGCCTTCTGGCTGCTATCGATCAGCGTCTGCGGTTCCTTGCCGATGTTCTTGACGCTGACCGTGACCAGGCAGAACTGGCCCTGGGCCTTGTCGCCGAGCAGGTCGGAGCCGACCTTGGCGACGCCGCACTTGTTCGACTTCACGGTGAACTCGAACTTCCCGTCCCGGGCGGCCTGGCCGATCTTCGCCGTCTTGGGCTTGTCCTCGCCCTTGGCGGCGGTGTCGCTGCCGCCCGAGCTGCCGGCCTCGTCGGTGGCGCCGGCGCCGCAGCCCAGCGCGATGAGGGCGGTGGCGAACAGGGCGAACGTGGTGGTCTTGCGCATCGTTGTCCTCCTGGTGTGAACGTTGCGGCGTCAATAAGAGCATGAGCCGTGAACACTGTCAACAAGCATGATGCTTGACATGTGTGACACACTGCGGAGATGCAGGTGAACCCGACCATCACGGCAGCGGAGATCGCCCGGCTCGCCGGGGTCGGCCGCGCCGCCGTCAGCAACTGGCGCAAACGCCACCCGGACTTCCCGAGCCCGGTCGGCGGCACGGCGGCCAGCCCCGAGTTCGACCTCGGCGAGGTGGAGGCCTGGCTACGCGAGCAGGGCAAGCTTCCCGAGCTGTCCCGCGCCGAGCGGCTCTGGCGGCACCTCGCCGCGGTCACCGAGAGCCCAGCGGCGGCGCTCGCCGGCGTCGGCGCCCAGCTCCTGAGTCGACAGCGCGCCGGGAAACGTGTAACGGCCGACCCGGCCGTCAAGCCACTGCTGCCGGACATCGACGCCCTCGCCGACGAGCTCACGCCACCGGCCGCGTTCGACGAGCTGTGGCAACGCTTCTCCGCGCCCGTCCCCGGCCGCCCCTGGGCCACGCCGGACGAACTGGCCGACCTCATGGTCCGGCTCACCGGCGCGGGCGATGGCACGATCTTCGACCCGGCCGCCGGCTCCGGCGCCACCCTGCGGGCCGCGGTCCGCGCCGGGTGCACCGAGGCGTACGGGCAGGAGCTCGACCAGGACCTCGCCACCCTCGCCGGGCTGTGGCTCGCGCTACGCGAGGTCCCCGGCGACGTCCGCCCCGGTGACTCGTTACGCGCCGACGCCTTCCCCGGCCACACCTTCGACGCGGTGGTCTGCCACCCGCCGTTCGGGGTCACCACCTGGGGGCACGAGGAGCTCAGCTACGACCCGCGCTGGGAGTACGGCGGGGTGCCACCCCGTACCGAACCGGAGCTGGCCTGGGCGCAGCACTGCCTGGCACACCTGAACGCCGGCGGGCACGCCGTACTGCTCATGCCGCCGACCGCCGCGGGGCGCCGCACCGGTCGGCGGATCCGCGCGGAGCTGCTGCGCCGCGGCGCGCTCCGGGCCGTCATCGCGCTGCCCAGCGGGGTGGCCGCGCCGCACGGCGTACCCCTTCATCTGTGGGTGCTGCGACGCCCCGCCCCGGACGCGCCGCTACCGGCGCGGACCCTGCTGGTCGACGCCGCCGACGGCGACCTGGCGGAGCTTGCGCCCCGGATCCTCGCCACCTGGGAGGCCTTCACCGCCGCCCCGGAGGTGGACGTCGAGGAGGCCGGCTTCGCCCGCGCGGTTCCGGTCATCGAGCTGCTCGACGAGGAGGTCGACCTCACGCCCGCCCGCCGCCAACCCGCTGGCGGGGGCGAGCGGACGGGGGAGCAGATGGTACGCACCAGAGAGCGCCTCGCCGCCGTCGTGCGGGACCTGCCGGCGCTGATTCCGCAGGTCACGCCCACACCCGACGGGGCGACATCACCGGCCGTGCCGGTCGCAGAGCTGGCCCGCACGGGAGCGTTGCAGTTGCTCGGGCCGGTACGGGCGGCGCGCGACACCGATGGGGAGTCGGAGCTTCCGGTACTGCACGCGCGGGATGTGATCGAGGGGACCGGGCCGTCATCACGTGGCGACGGGCCGGCGGGGGAGCCGATCCAGCTCGCGCCGGGGGATGTCGTCGTGCCGGTTGTGGCTCGCCGGATCACCGCCCGCGTCATCACCGACGAGAAGGCGGTGCTCGGGCCGAACATGTACCTGTTGCGGCCCAACCCGGCCGCGCTGGACCCGTGGTTCCTGGCCGGGCAACTGCGCAACACGGCGAACGAGAAGCAGGCGTCGAGCCTGTCCGGGACGCTGCGCTTCGACATCCGGCGGGCGCTGGTGCGGCGGCTGCCGCTGCAGGAGCAGCGGGCGCACGGGGAGGCGGTCCGGCGGCTGGACGCGTTCGAGTCGGCAATCCGACAAGCTGCCGTGTTGGGCGCCGAGCTGGTGCAGCTCACCGCCGATGGCCTGGCCCAGGGCAGTCTCCGCCCGCAAGACGGAGCATGAAACTTGCGGTGCGGAAGAACCGCCGTTCGGCTGCTGGCATCGCAATCGTCCAACGTTGTACGGTCATGCGTCCGCCGGGCGTGGGGCCGGCGGCGGGCGCATCGGTGCAGGTGGGTGTCACTGCGTGGGGGGTCTGATGGCGCTGGAGAAGGTCGGCGGATACGAGGTGGTCCGGCCGCTCGGCTCGGGCGGCATGGGCACCGTGTACTTCGCGGTCTCGCCCACCGCCGATCGGGTGGCGCTCAAGGTGATCAAGAAGGAACTGCTGGCGGACTCCGAGATGCGCGAACGGTTCGCCGCCGAGGTGGAGAGCCTCAAACTCGTCTACGGCTCCCGGGTCGCGCGCCTGGAGGATGCCGACGCCACGGGCGATCCCGCCTGGCTGGCCGTCGAGTACGTGCCCGGTGCCACGCTGCGGCAGCACGTCGACGCGAAAGGTCCGCTGTCGCTGTCGATGGCCGCGATGGTCGGGGCGATGCTCGCCGACGGGCTGGTCAGGGTGCACCAGGTCGGTCTCCTGCACCGTGACCTCAAGCCGCAGAACATCATCCTCGGTCCGGACGGCCCGAAGCTGATCGACTTCGGCCTGGCGGTGCTGATCGACCGCGAGCACTACCTGACGCAAGCCGGCGCACTCGTCGGTACGCCCGCCTACATGTCGCCGGAGCAGGTCCGTGGCGAGCGCGACCTCACGCCGGCGGTGGACATCTACGGCCTGGCCGCCACGCTGGTCTTCGCCCTCACCGGGCACGGCCTCTACCCACCGACCAACTCCTGGAACCTCCTGCTGCGGATCACCGAGCCGACCGACCTGCCCGACCTCTCCGGCGTCTCTGCCGAGTTGGTGCCGTTGCTCGGTGCCATGCTGGCCCATGACCCGACCGCCCGGCCCGGGCTCGACGACGTCCGGGCCCGGCTGCTGGCGGTCGCCACCGCGAGTAGCAGCAAGACCCCCGTCGACCTGCGCCAGGACGTCGCCGCCCTCACCTACGACGGCGACACCGAGTTGCTGGTCCCGCCTGACCTGGCCGATCCGGAGCAGGATCCGGAGGACCTGCCGGTCGTCGCGGACGAGAGCACGGCGGAGGTGCCCGAGACAACGCCGACGAAGGTCGACCCCGAACGGCAGGCCGACCAGCGCCCCGACGTGACCTGGCTGGTCGAGAAGATCCGCCGCCAGTACGCCCGCCGCTCGACCCTGTAGGAAGGCTCCACCGATGACACCCCCTGTGTCAACCTCCCGCCGCGACAGGCGCGCTGAGCATTGCTGCGGCTCGATGTTTAGTGGGGTCGTAGAGGACGCCGTCAA